>DASQCM010000253.1:0-23858 GCA_035634675.1 Gaiellaceae bacterium | reverse complement strand
CTGCTGCGGGACAACGATCCCGCACGCCCGCCGAACGAGGAGACGTTCCAGGACCGGCGCACGCTCGAGATCGGCGGCGAGCGGATCGACCTCGCCTGGCACGGCGCGAACCACTCGCCCGACAACATCATCATCCACCTGCCCGACCACGACGCGCTGATGCTGATCGACGTCGTCAATCCGGGCTGGGTGCCGGTCTACGTCTCCAACCTGACCGAGGACATTCCCGGCTACCTCGAGGCGCCCGCGAACGCGCTCGCCTACCCGTGGAAGCACTTCATCGGCGGCCACGTCGGCCGGTTGGGGACGCGGGACGACGTGAAGCTCCACCAGCAATACATGGCCGACGTCTCCGAGAGCGGGCGAAAGGCGATCGACGCCGTCGATCCCAGGACCTACTACGCGCACTACGGCGAGAACAAGTGGGCCGCGGCCAGAGGCCACCTTGACGAGACCACGCGCCTGGCGGCGGAGCCGGTGATCGAGAAGTACACGGGAGTCCTTGCCGGCGCCGACATCTTCACCGAGAGCACCGCGTTCTGGGTGATGGAATCGATCCGCCTCGACCTCGGCTACGGCTCGCAGGTGCACCCCTGATGGCCAGCCTTCCGGTACGTGACCCGGTCGGCGATCACCTCCTGACTCCCAAGAACTCCGCGCTGGTCCTGATCGACTACCAGCCCCCCCAGTTCTCGGCGGTCCGCTCGATCGATCCCGAGCTGCTGCGGGAGAACATCGTCTCGGTCGTGAAGACGGCGAAGGCGTTCGACCTGCCGATCGTCCATTCGACGATCAACGTCGCGACCGGACGCAGCGAGTCGACCGTGCCCGAGCTCGCGGCACTCCTCGAGAACGAGCCGCCGATCGACCGGACGTCGACGAACGCATGGGAGGACGCCGACTTCCTCGCCGCCGTCCGCGCCACCGGGCGGCGCAAGCTGATCATGTGCGCTCTCTGGACCGAGATCTGCATGGCGTTTCCCTCGCTCGATGCGCTCCGCGAGGGATACGACGTCTACCCCGTCGTCGATGCGATCGGAGGCACGAGCGAGGAGGCGCACAAGGCGGGGCTCGAGCGGGTCGTGCAAGCCGGTGGCAGCCCGGTGGGCTGGGTCGCCCTCGCGGTCGAGTTGCAACGGGACTGGGCACGGGAGGAGACCGTCGCCGACGTCATCGACATCGTGCTCACCGAACGGCTGCAGAAGGCATGACCCCCGATCCGAAACGCTGGCAGGCGCTCGCGGTCCTCGGGATCGCCTTCCTGATGGTCATCCTGGACGTGGCGATCGTGAACGTGGCGCTCCCGTCGATCCAGAAGGATCTGCACTTCTCGTCGGCGTCGAGCCTGCAATGGGTGGTCAGCGGGTACGCCTTGACCTACGGCGGCCTGATTCTGCTCGGCGGACGCCTGGGGGACCTCCTCGGCCGCAGGCGGGTGTTCATGGTCGGCCTGGCCGCGTTCGCGACGTTTTCACTGCTCTGCGGGCTTTCCACGTCTCCGACGGAGCTGATCGTCTTCCGTCTGCTGCAAGGCGGCGCGGGAGCGATCCTCACCCCGTCGGTGTTCTCGATCACGACGGTCACGTTCCAGGAGGGATCCGAGCGGAACAAGGCGCTCGGCATCCTCGGCGGGATCGCCGGCTCCGGCTCGGCGATCGGCGTCCTGCTCGGCGGGGTTCTCACCCAGTACGCGGGGTGGAAGTGGATCTTCTTCGTCAACGTCCCGATCGGCTTCGTGGCGCTGGTGTTGGTGCCGCTGTTCGTGCGCGAGAGTCGCGCGACCGACCTCGCTCGCCGCTTCGACGTCACCGGTGCGATCTCGATCACCGCGAGCCTGATGCTGCTCGTGTTCGCCCTCACCCGCGGCCCGACGGTCGGCTGGACTTCGGCGCAGGTGATCGGCTCGTTCGTCGGCTCGGCGCTTCTGATGGTGTCGTTCATCGTGACCGAGTCGCGCTCGCGCTCGCCGCTGGTGCCGCTCGGAATCTTCAAGCGACGGACGCTGACCGGAGCGAACGTGATCGGGTTCCTGCTGGGCGTTGCGATCTTCGGGATGTTCTTCCTGATCTCCCTCTACATGCAGGAGATTCTCGGCTTCTCGGCGATCAAGGCCGGCCTCGGCTATCTGACGCTCGCCCTCGCTGTCGTGATCACCTCGGGAATCTCCCAGGCGGTGGTCACGCGCGTGGGCGTGAAGCCCGTGCTGGCGGTAGGCATGACCCTCATCGCCGCGGGTCAGGCCTACCTGACGCAGATCTCGGTCCACGGCTCGTACTTCACGGATCTCTTCCCGGGCTTCATCCTGGTCGGGGTCGGGATGGGCTGCTGCTTCGTCCCGATCTCGATCGCCGCCCTTTCCGGCGCCACCTCCCGCGAGGCGGGCCTTCAGTCGGGGCTGATCAACACCAACCAGCAGATCGGCGGCGCCGTCGGGCTCGCGATCTTGATCACGGTCGCCACGACCCGCACGAACAATCTCCTGCACACGGGCGTCTCTCGCGCGGAAGCCGCCACGAGCGGGTACAGCCTCGCCTTCTGGGTCGGCGTCGGGTTCGCGCTCGTCGGGCTCGCCGCCACGCTGCTCCTACTGAGGCGAGACGACCTCCGCGCGACCGCGCCCGAGGCCGCCCCCGTCGGCGAGCCGGCTTCACGGCCTGCGTGATCGACGCGGCAGTGGTGCGCGATGGAAGGATTGCGGTGTTGCACATGCTCTTGACGGCTCAGGGTTGACGGAAGGAAGGTCCAGGAATGAGCGTCGAAAGTCGACCTCGTAAGCGAGCCCCGCTCGCAGACAAGAAGGCGCGCGAACATCTGCGCAAGGCGGATCCAGTGCTTGCTCGCCTGATCGACGAGCGGCCGGACTTCCGTCCGCGCGCGTGGACGGATGAGCTTCCCCCCTTCGACGCCTTCGGGACGCTGATCTTCCAGGTCGCGGGCCAGCAGCTGTCCGTCGCCTCGACCCGCGCCATCATCCGGCATCTCCAGGAGAACTTCGGAGGGCACATGCCGTCCGCGGCCGAGGTGCTGGCGGCCGACGCGCAAGTCCTACGAGACAGCGGCTTCTCGGCTCGCAAGGGCCAGACGATCCGAGAGCTCGCCCAGCGGTTCGTCGACGGGAGCCTGAGCGACCGGAAACTCGCGCGCATGACCGACGAGGAGGTCGAGGCGGCCCTAACCGAGGTGTCCGGGATCGGGCTGTGGACCGCGCGCGGCTTCCTGCTCATTGCCCTCGACCGGCCCGACGTCTTCCTCTCGGGAGACCTCGCGCTCCGGCGCTCGATCCAAAAGGCGTACGGCTTCGACCACCTGCCGACCGAGGACGAAGTGGCGGAGGTGTCGGATCGCTGGCGGCCGTATCGCAGCCTCGCGGTCAGCTATCTCTTCGCGTCCGAGTACCAGGACGCAACGTAGATGAGCCCGCTCACGATCGTCGGCCTCGGCGGCTCCCTCGCACGGAGGTCGCACAGCCTGGCGGCGTTGCGGGTGGCGCTCGACGGCGCCGCCAACGAGGGAGCGGCGACGACCCTCCTGGATCTGCGTGAGCTCGACCTGCCGCTGTACAACCCGGACGACGAGCGAGAGCCACCGGCGGCGGCCTCGCAGCTGATCGAGTCCTGCTACGCCGCCGACGGAATGCTGTGGAGCAGCCCCATGTACCAGGGGACGATCTCGGGCGCATTCAAGAATGCCCTCGACTGGCTGCACGCGCTCGGCTCGCGCGAGCCGCCGTTCCTCCACGACGAAGTGATCGGACTGATCAGCGCAGCCGGGGGCACCCAGGGGTTGCAGGCGATAAACACGATGGAGTTCGCGGTCAGAGCACTCCGAGGCTGGGCCGTCCCGTACGTGATCCCGGTCGCATCCGCCTTCCGGGTCTTCGACGCCGACGGCCAGATCACCGACGAAGCCGTCGAGCTTCAGCTCCGGACCCTGGGAGCCGAGGTCGTGCGCGTCGCCACTCGATTTGTGGGCCACACCACGGCGCAGCGTGCCCGGGCGTGCGAAGAGTCGGCCGAGCGGGTTATCTCCGCAGTGGCGTGAATTCGTCGACGCAGCCCGCAGTCCGGGTCGAGGGCGTGGTCAAGCGGTTCGGATCGACGACGGCGCTCGCCGGCGTCGACCTCGAGGTTCCAGAGGGGATGGTCTTCGGCCTGCTCGGCCCGAACGGCGCCGGCAAGACGACGCTCATCCGCATCCTGGCGACGCTGCTTCAGCCGGACACGGGGGAGGCCGAACTGCTCGGTCACGACGTCGTCACCGAGGCGGCAGACGTGCGCGAGCTGTTCGCGCTGACCGGCCAGTTCGCCGCGGTGGACGAGCTACTCACGGGACGCGAGAACCTCGAGATGTTCGGGCGCCTGTTCCGGCTCTCACGCACGGAGGCCAGCCGTCGTGCGTCGGAGCTGCTCGAACGGTTCGAGCTCGCCGACGCCGCCGACAGAAACGCGAAGACGTACTCGGGAGGCATGCGACGGCGACTGGACCTCGCGTCGAGCCTTCTCACGCAGCCCCGCGTGCTCTTCCTCGACGAACCGACGACGGGCCTCGATCCTCGGAGTCGAAACGAGATCTGGGACATCGTCCGCGACCTGCGCCGCGAGGGCACGACGATCCTCTTGACGACGCAGTACCTCGAAGAAGCCGATCAGCTCGCCGACGAGATCGCCGTCATCGACCACGGCCGCGTGATCGCCGAAGGGACCGGCAACGAGCTCAAGGACCGCGTCGGCGGACACATCCTCGAGGTCGAGCTGACCGACGCGCGGCAGCGTGACGAGGCCAGGGCAGCACTGGTTCGCATCGGCTGCGGCCAGCCGGAGGACGACGGGCGACCGGACCGGCTGACATTGCCGGCGCCGAGAGAGAGCCTCGTCCTGGTGGAGGAGGCCGCGGCCGAGTTGCGTCGCGCCGAGATCGGCGTCAACGAGATGGGCCTGCGCGGGCCGACCCTCGACGACGTGTTCCTACAGCTGACCGGTCAGCCGCCGAGCGAGAACGGCAAGCCGCCGGTCGCCGTTGCCGTGCCGGATACGAGGGTCGCAAAGCCTCGCCGCCGGCTCCCGCGTCCACACGCGCCGTCACTGCGAGGCACCGAGACGAGCCTCACCGACACCGCTGTCGTGACGATGCGGAATCTCCGCCATTTCTGGCGTCAGCCCGACCTGCTCATCTTCTCGACGATCCAGCCGGTCATGTTCGTGCTCCTGTTCGTCTATGTCTTCAGTGGCGCAATCGGCAAGGCGCTGCCACCGGGAGTCAGCTACGTCGACTACCTCCTGCCCGGGATCTTCGTCCAGTCGGTGACCTTCAGGGCGAGCCAGACGGCCGTCGGCCTCTCCGAGGATCTGCGCCTGGGCGTGATCGACCGCTTCCGCTCCATGCCCATGGCGCGTTCGGCGGTTCTCGTCGGACGCACGACCGCAGATCTCGTGCGAAACATCCTGATCATCGGCCTGATGATCGTCGTCGGATATCTGGTCGGCTTCAGCTTCCAGGCGGGCGTCCTCGCGGCGCTCGGCTGTGTCGCGATCATCGCCGCGTGGGGCATCGCGCTCAGCTGGATCTTCGCGTTCGTCTCCCTGGTCGTCCGCGGGGCGGAGAGCGCGCAGACTGCCGGCTTCGTGATCCTGTTCCCGCTGGTCTTCGCGAGCTCGGTCTTCGTTCCCGTCCAGACGCTGCCGGACTGGCTGCAGAAGATCGCCAAGGTCTCCCCGGTGACGCTGGTAGCGAACGCGGCGCGCGGGTTCGCGTCCACCGGCGGCGTGCCGGATTCGCTCGGCTGGGCGCTCGCGTGGATCGTCGGGATCCTGGTGGTCTTCGTTCCGCTTTCCGTTTGGCGTTACCGCCGAATGAGCTGACTCGGGCTTACAGCCCGGGCGGGAATGCGATTCGTTCCGGAGCGATGAGGGGTTTGCCGACCTCGAGCTGGATCTGCGCGTGAGGAAGGAGGGGAACTTGGCGTGGGTTGCCGGTGAAGAGCTTGCCGTCGAAGACCACGGTGACGACCCCGCGCGCCGGTCCCAGGCGGTGGCGACTGAGTGGCTGCCCCCAGATGTCGAAGAAGTCACCGAGGGTGTAGGTGCGCTTGATCGGCGACTCCGTGTGAATGATCCCGTCCGCCGAGTGGGTGTGAAGCCACATGAAGCAGGTTGCATTCGCGATGAACGCTCCGGAGCCCGTTCGCTCGACTTCTTCGGGTGGCGCGATCCCGACCCCCGCCGGCACCTGGCGTGGAACGCCGTGGACGAAGATCGCGAGATGTGCGTGGATATGGAACAGCACCTGCTCGCCCGCCCCGCAAGTGATGCCGTCGATTCGTTGCCCAGCCTCGAGGAGGCGTGGCGACGCCAGCGTGCGTTCCTGCGGAATAGGCACGCCCTCGGGTCCCAGCGGTCCGATCGCGCCGATCGGAACGAGCTTTCCCACGGTCGAGAGGGGCGCGAGAGGAAGGGGCGCCGAGCCGGCGCCCCCGCTTCTGGTCAGTGCAAGAACGGCAGTCGCAGCGAAGGCGGCGATCCCGGCTGCGATTCCGATACTCGCGCGTCTGCTCGGCCGCGACCGCTTCACGGCCGGGAGCTCCAGGGACACTCGGGCGCATGCGCGTCCGCTCGTTTCGCTCCGCAGGAGGGACACGTATAGGCGCCGCTGACGCGCACGCTGAGCGCCCTCCAGCCGATGAGGAGGGCGCTCATGAGATATGCGATCGAAGCCGTCGTCATGGCCCAGGCGCCTGGCGGTGTTCGGTTCCGACGGGCCGCAAGCTGCGAATCAGCGGCGGTCCGACGAGCGCGAGAAACAGGCCCAGGAAGACGATCGTCAGGCCGTCGAAGAGCAGGGTCAGGACGATCGCGAGCCGGTAGCCGGACTCCATGAACCCGAACAGCGGCCTGTACTCGCTGATCAGGAGACTGACCAGTGTCCCGAAGGCAATTCCGATTGCACCGAGCGCGGCGACCGAGAGGATCAGGTCTCCGACGCGTCGGCCGAGCAGCCGTACGGGCAGGAACAGCGTGGTTCCAACGATGCCGGCTCCGATAAAGCTGAGCAGGAAGAGGGTGCCGATCGTTGGCACGATCGAGAAGTAGGCCTCGTAGTACTGCTGGGCGTGGACGGCGCCGACGAGCAGGATCGAGACGGCGCCGAGGTAGCGGGCCATCTCGGCTACGAGCTCGCGGCGCTTCCGCTGCCAGGCAGCTTTACCTGCCGCCGCATACAGCCGGAGCTCCGGGCCTGGCGATTGCGTCTGTGCGCTAGCCACGGTGGATCTCCTTGCCCTTCGCCGAGAGAACCCACCACGGGCCGCCGAACTGGTTCACGCCCTGGCCGGTCGTCTGGCCGGGCTTGCGGTCGGTCACGAAGTAGTAGAGCGGGTGACCGCCGTAGGTGACCTCGAGCTTGCCGTCCTTGCGCTTGGTCGTGCCGAGCAGGGAGGCGCGAACCCCAGGCCCCGCTACCGGCTTGCCGTGAGTTGTCAGTGGCGGCCAAAGCGCTGCGCACGCGCCGTAGCAGACGCTCGTCTTGCCCTTGTCCTTCACGAAGTCGTAGAGCGTGATGCCCCTGCTGTCGACGAGGATCGGGCCGAGGCGGGTCTTTGCGATGTGTACTCGCGCGCCGGACGCCGTGCCGCCGGCGAAAGCGAGAGCCGCCGCGGCCGCTGCGATCACGGCGGCTACGGCGAGCGCCGCGAGCAGCTTGATCGGGTGCTTCATCGTGTTCTCCTAGTTGTCGATCGGCGCGCTTGCGAGCCGCACGTCGAATTGGTCGGTGGCAATGCGAGGCAGCGAGGAGAGCTCGCGGAGATGCGAGCTCGTCGCCGCCATGAGACGGGCGACCAGCTCCGGCGAGTCGGTTTCGCCCTCGACTCGGCGCAGCAGCTCGTCGCCGACCGCTTGTGTGAGGCGGTCGGCGGCCTGGGCCCACGCCGCGAGTGTCTGAGCCGCCGCGCTGAATGCTGCGATTTCGATGCGCGCGCTACGCCGAGCGAGCTCGGTCAGCGCAGACTTCGGCGTCTCCGCCGGCGTCTGATGTTGCGCGCGACGCTGACGCGTTCTGGTGCTGGAACGATTCGAGGCCATAGCCCCTGCCTTTCCGGTCGAGTAACACGGAGAGGCGAGCCTTGGCCTCGCGCGGCGCCGTCTCGAGCGCCGCAAAATCAAGCTAGCAGGACCGCTTCAACGTACGCGACGACAGAGTGCACGCCCACGCCGAACCGCAGCGATCGTCCATCCGACTCCGGCGAACAGCAGGATGAGCAGGACGAGCGCGGTGAGAAGCGCAGTGCGATTCACCTGCATCTCAACGCTTGAGGAAGCCCTCGTAGCGGCCGAGCGTCATCTGGGACTCCATCTGGCGGACGGTGTCGAGCGCGACGCCCACCACGATCAGGACCGAGGTGCCGCCCAGCGCGCGTGAGGTCGCCTGCGAGAGATGCACGTGATGGATGAAGAGGCATGGTGCGATTGCCACTGCGGCGAGGAACAATCCGCCGGGAAGAGTCAGCCGATGCAGCACGCGGCCGAGGTAGCCGGCCGTCGGACGTCCAGGACGGATGCCGGGGACGTAGCCGCCGTACTTGCGAAGGTTGTCGGCCTGGTCGTCCGGGTCGAACTGGACCCGCGTGTAGAAGAACGTGAACGCGACGATCAGCAGCGCCTCCCCGACCAGGTACGGCGTTGAGCCACCCTGGACGTAGCGGTCGACGAACGCCGCGGTGGAGGGGACGAATCCGGCGAGCGTGGGCGGAGTGGCCAGCAGGACAGCCGCGAAGATGACGGGGATGACTCCTGCCATGTTCACGCGCAACGGCATGTAGGTCGAGCCGCCGCCGACCGTCCGCGGGCCGAGAGTCCGGCGGGCGTACTGGACCGGGATCTTGCGCAGCCCGTCCTGAACGAAGACCACGCTCACGAGGACGAGCAGAGCCGCAATCGGGAAGACGAGACGCTCCGTGGCGGTGCCGGCGAGCCAGGCGCGAGTGGCGGTGGGGGCGCTGGCGAGGATCGAGGCGAAGATCAGGATCGAGATGCCGTTGCCCACGCCCCGCTTGGTGATCTGCTCACCGAGCCACATCAGCAGCGCCGTGCCTGCGGTCAGCGTCAGGACAACGATGACGAAGCGACCCGCGTCGATGTGGAGAGCACCTTCGCGAACGAAGATGTAGCCGTACGCCGTGGCCTGGGCCGCCGCGATCCCGACCGTCGCGTAGCGCGTGTACTGCGTCAGGCGCGCGTAGCCGGCCTCCCCCTCTTGCTGAAGTTGCTTGAGCGCCGGAACGACAGCGGTCAGGAGCTGGACGACGATCGACGCCGTTACGTAGGGAACGATCCCCAGCGCGAAGAGCGACAGGCGGGACAGCGATGAGCCGGAGAGGAGATTGAGGAGCCCGAAGATCGTGCTGCCGTTCGACTGGACGAAGTGCGTGGCAGCAGCCGGGTCGACGCCCGGCGCGGGCAGCCAGGAGCCGAAGCGGTAGACGGCGAGCACGGCGCCGGTGAAGAGCAGGCGCCGGCGTAGCTCCGGCACTCGGACGAGGTTCACGACCCAGGCGAACACGTGTCAGCGCTCCCTTCGAGAGTGCGTGTGCAGCGCCGGGCCGGTGCGTGAGGGGTGGTGGCTCCGGCCCGGCGCTGGCAGGCACCTCGTCGCCCGTCCATCGCTTCGACAGCGCCGGAGGAAGGGGGCCGAGACGCTGCCTCCGCGATGGGAGCGGCGAGTGCCAACTTGTTCACCGGTGGCCTCCGCTAGTGGCCGTGGGTGATTGGGTTGCGAAACGAGTCAAGACCTTTGGCCCTGCCTTCCGGTCGAAGTACACGGAAGAGGCGAGCCTTGGCCTCGTGCAGCGTCGTCCTGAACGCCGCCTCAACGACGGTAGCAAGAGCGCCCCGGTCTGCGTACTAACGGCGAAGCCTCGACGCGGGCGAGCCGTGCGATTCGCTCGGGGAGCCACCAGTTCCACCGTCCGAGCACCGCCATGAGCGAGGGCACGAGCAGCACGCGGATGATCGTCGCGTCGACGAGAATCGCGACGGCGAGCCCGAGCCCGAACTCCTGCAGGCCGGCGATGCGTCCGTCGACGAAGCCGGCAAACGCGGCGACCATGATGATCGCGGCAGCCGTGACGATGCGACCGGTGCGCTCGAGCCCTTCGGCGACCGCCTGTCCATTCGTGAGCCCTTCGTCCCACGCCTCACGCATGCGCGTGACGAGGAACACCTCGTAGTCCATCGAGAGCCCGAAGAGCAGTGCGAAGAGGAAAATCGGGATCCAGCCCTCGATCTGGGGGAAGCGGTACAGGTCGAAGGCCCGTGCGCCGAGCCCCCAGCGGAAGAAGACGACGAGCATGCCGTAGCTCGCCGCCACCGACAGGAGGTTGAGGAGGATGGCCTTCAACGGGAGGAGCAGCGAGCGGAATGCGCGCAGGAGCAGCGGATACGTGAGCGCGAGCACCGCAAGCACGAGCCAGGGGAAGGCTCTGTACGAGCGCTGTATGAAGTCGAGCCCCTGGGCGGCGCCGCCGCCGACGAGCACGCGCGTGCCGACCGGAAAGTCGGCGCGCGGAACGGCGCGGATGCGCACGCGCCGGACGAAGTCGAGTGCGGCCGGTTGTCCGTACTCGTGGCGCCCGATGACGACGAGCTCCTCGTAGCGACGCGTCGGGTCTACGAGCGTGCGGAGCGCGACCACCTCCGGGTCGGCGTGCAAACGCGCGACCAGTCGGTGGGCGGCCGCCTGCTCGTTCGGCCTCCCTGCTCCAAACCGGCGCCCGGCGTCGATCACGATCTGAGTCGGAGACAGCGCGCCGGCGCCGAGTGCCCGTCGCAACAGGTCGAACCCATGGACGGCAGGCAGCGTCTGTGGAACACCGTCAGCAGAGCCCGGCGTCACTCGCAGCGCGAGCGCCGGCGCGGCGGCGACGAGCAGGAAGATGGAGCCCGTTGCGAGGAAGACGAGCGGGCGGCGCATGATCGTGCGCGCGAGCCCCGGCCAGAAGCGCCGACCCGTGTCGCTGCCGATTCGGCGCCTGGCGAACGAGAAGCGCGCGGTACCGCGGCGGCCATAGAGCAGGAGCAGCGCCGGCAGAAGCGTGGTCGCGGCTGCGACCGAGACAATGGGGATCAGTAGGCCGCCGATCCCAAGCGAGCGCACAAACGGAACCGGGATGAAAAGCAGGAGCGCGAGCCCGAGCGTTACCGTCGCCCCTGAAAAGACGACGGAGCGGCCCGCCGTCGCCATGGTCCTCACGACTGCTTCGGCGATGTCGTCGCCGGCCCGGAGCTCCTCGCGGAAGCGGGAGACGACGAGGAGCGAGTAGTCGATCGCGAGCGCGAGGCCGATCAGCTCGACCAGATTGGTGACGTAGGTCGAGAGGACAGTCACGTGCGCAATCGCGAAGACCAATCCGAGCGTCCCGGCGATTGTTGTTGCAGCGAAGATCAGCGGCAGCGTGACGACAGCCGACACTCCGAGGACGAGTAAGAGCACGACGAGGGCTGCAGGCAAGGCGATCTCGAACTCGCCGCGGTGAAGGTCGCTCGAAAAGACAGGATCGAGGTCGCGTTGAATCGCAGCCTGGCCGCTGACGTATGAGCGGACGCCGGCGGGAGGACTCAACGCGCGGCCGAGCTGCGCGCTCTCGTCCTTCGCTTGCGCCAAGTCGAGCCGCGAGTCGACCGCCGCGTAGAGCAGGAACCGGCCTGCGGCTTCGACCGGGCCGGCGTGCGCTGACGGCACCGTGCGCACGGCTCGCTCCAGCGCCGCCTGCACCTGATCGCGCACTGCGGGGCTGACCGGCCGATTGTCGGTGAAGACGACAAGGTATTCGCCGTCACTCCGGTCTCCGAAATGTTGCGTGAGAATCCGGCCGGCGATCTGTGAGTCGGTGTGCGGAACTCCGAAGCCGTTCGCAAGCAGAGGTCGCAGATGCAACGAGGCGACCGCGCCGGCAAGTAGTACCGCCAGCCAGAATGCGACGACCACGTATCGGAATCGCAACGCGTACCGCGTCGTGCGCGCAAGCCACCCCCGCTCGCGGTCGATCACGACGCCGCCGGGTGCTGGCAGACGCGTCCGATCGGCTCGGCCTCGTACCCGGCGTTCTCGAGTACGCGGCACCAGACCGTAGGCTGATCCCACTCGCCCTCGTAGATGACTAGGAAGCGGTCACGACCGCCGCCGCCTTTGACGAGATCGCGCACCTCGGGGCAGGCGAAGAGCTCCCAGCGTGCTGCGTTGCGGCCGGCCGAGCCGTCGAGGCCACGGATTCGAAGTTCATAAGCGTGCACGGGTGCCTCCTGTCGACGTGAGGAGACGACGCTGGGCACCTGGCACGAACAGCTCGCGTGCGTGCACGGCCTCTCCTCGTTGGGATCCGAGGACCGCCGCTGGTCGGCGGTCGCGAGGCGGCCGTGGCCTCAGTGGGACGTCGACATGAACGCCGCCGGTCCACCGTAGCCGACTGCGGTTCCGCTACGTGCGTGCTATCGAGTTCGTGCCGAGTTGGGCTTCGGCTCGAGCAGGCTCTGTTGCTCGACGATGCGCGCCGCGACCTCCGCAAGTCTGAGGTTGCGCTCGCGCGCCGTGATCTGCAGGCGGCGGAACGCGTCTTGTTCGGAGAGGTCGAGCGCCGACATGAGGAGTCCCTTGGCGCGCTCGACGAGCTTCCGGTCGTCGAGCGCCTGCTGGGCCCGATCGACCTCAGCCTCCAGCTGCTCGAACTCCTGGTGGCGCGCGGCAGAGAGCGCGAGGGCAGCCTGCAGCTCGCGCGTGTCGATCGGCTTGGTCAGATATGCGCCGACGCCGCTGGCGATCGAGCGCTCGACGAGGCTTTCGTCTTCGATGCCGGTGACGACGACGACCGGCCGTCGCAGGCCCTCGGCGGCAAGTTGCTGCGCGGCTTCTAGCCCGTCGAGATTCGGCATCTCGATGTCGAACAAGTAGAGATCCGGCGTGTTTGCGCGGGCCGACTCGACGGCCTCAGCTCCGTCGGCGGCGGGCCCGACCGCCTCGTGGCCGAGCGAGCGCACGCGCTCGACCAGCCCAAGCGCGATCACGGGATCGTCCTCGGCAATCAGGACCTTCACCGCGGCACCGCCGGGAAGACGACTTCGGCCCGAGTGCCGCCGCCGCCGAGCGGTTGCAGATCGAAGCGACCGGAGAGACCCTGCTCCGCCATCCGCCGAACGAGGCCGAGCCCGAACCCCGAGGCGCGTTCGCCCCCGGTGCCGCCGTCGTCGACCCGCAGGCGCGTCTCCGTGCCGCCGTCGAGGCTGACGACGATTGGCGGCGCGCCGTGCCGGAGCGCATTCGTGACGAGCTCATTGGCGATGATGCCGAGCTTCTGCGCCGTGGCGGCGTCGAAGGTCAACGCGTCTGCCTCGACCGCCACCGGGAAGGGTGAGCTCGCGGTGATGCTCCGAATGAGTGTGCCCCCGTCGACTCGATCTTCGGCCTCGGTGAGCAAACGGTGGACGCTCGCGATCGAGCGGAGGCGCGCGGCGGTGTCGTCGAAGGCGGCGCCGTCGCTTCCCTCCGGGCGCCCCAGAAGGAGTAGGTCGGCGGCGGCCTGCAGGTCGTTCTTGATCCGGTGGTTCGCTTCGCGCGCGAGCGTCCGCTCGAGCTCCGCGCGGGCTGCCGCACGCTTGTGGCCGGCGGCCTCCCGGCGGATCGTGCGCGCCAGGACGAGCGCGACGGCAACAGCGGCGGCCACGAGCCCGAGCCGCATCGCGGTCGCTCCGGCCGAGAGCGGGATCAGCGCCGCGACGGCGGCGCACGTGGCTGCGCTAACCGCGAGCCAGAACCCCCGCCGCCAGCCGATCTGGACGACCGCAATGAACGGCACCGCGAGGAACAGGAGCAGGGCGAAGCTCGAGCCGCCACCGGCGATGAGCAGCGCGACGAAGGCGATCAATCCGCCACACCACACATCGAGCAAGATCCGGCCGCGACGCGTCGCCAGCCACACCCGCCAGGGAATCACCATCGCGACCGTGTTGCCGGCCGCAGCCGCGAGCGTCGCACCGACCAGAAGCCAGCGGTGCGGTGCGCTTACATCGAGCGCAAGACCGGCGAGCACGACGACGATCGAGGCCCAGCCGAGCCAGTAACCGACCTGCAGGGCGGCGAAGCGAAAGCCAAGCTCCAGGCTCGCATCGTCTCCGTCGATGCGTTGCACGCCGAACGCCCGGAGGCGGGGCCAGGCAGGAGCGGTGAGCTGATCGGTGGACAGGCTGGACACGAATGCGTCTTGGAGCTGAACGACCGCGAGCGCCTTTCTAATCCCGAGGCCGGTCGCCGATCGTCCTACGCGGCAAGTGCGGCATCGGATTCCACGCGCTGTTCCGCGTAACCCAAATCGGTCCTGCTAGCTTCGGGTGACGGCGTTCTCGACGACGCCGTTGAGGCCAAGGTCGCCTCTCCCCGCGAAGCCCTCGGGCTCCGCGTGACTCGACAGGGAGAGAGGGCGATCGGGCCGGCATCTCGTTCGATCGAGCCGCGACGCGGGTGTGAGACCTGCGAGAGCGGCGGTCGCTCTCGTCAGCCAACCGAAAGGAGCAGCGAGATGTCGGTAGTCGAGAGCGCGAGGGAGCAGTTGCTGTCGAGCGGGTCGTGGTCGGTGGACCCGGCACATTCGACGGTCGAGTTCCGGGTCAAGCACATGATGATCCAGACCGTCCACGGACGGTTCCGCGACTTCGAGGGAATGATCGGCGCCGGAGACGATCCGTCCGTCGTCGGCTCGATCAAGGTCGCGAGCCTCGAGACGCTGAACGATGAGCGCGACGCGCACCTGCGTTCACCGGACTTCTTCGACGTCGAGCACTTCCCCGAGCTCAGCTTCCACTCCGTCGCGATGCATTTCGACCGCGACGGTCGCCACTTCGCGCTGCCGGGCGAGCTGACGATCAAGGGCGTCACGCGTCCGATCCTGCTCGACGGTGAGCTCCGCGGAAGCGTTTCGGACGACGAGTACGGAGACCGGCTCGCGCTGGCGCTGCGCGGTCAACTCGACCGTGCGGACTACGGGCTCGTCTGGAATCGCATGCTCGAGACGGGCGGCGTGCTCGTCGGCGACACCGTCGACCTCACCCTCGACGTAGCGGCGGTCCGGGTCGACTGATGGCCACCGGCACCGAGTCATGGCTCTACCCACTCGATCCGTCATGAGCCTTTACGAGCTCGAGATCAGCTGGGCCCAGACCGCGAACGAGCGCCGGTATCTCCAGTGGGAACTGCTGACCTGCGACGACGTTCGCGGCGTCTTCCACAGCGTCCGTGAGGAAGCGTTGGCCGTGCTCTTCGACGGTGGGCGTCGAGAGTTCCAGGACTGGGCGCGCACCATTCTTCCCGTGGCCGTCGCGTGACGAGTCAGCAGCTCGGCGTCCTCTTCGTCCAGCGGCACGCGAGTTGCGCCGACCGCGCTGCAGTCGCCACGGGCATCTCCCGAGAGCGGCACCTCCCCGAACAGGAAAGGAGCTTCACATGAAGCGGTTATCCCCACGGCTGTTCGCAGCCGGGCTCGTACTCGGAGCGCTCGGAACAGCGGCGGTTCTCGCCGCGAGCGCGTACGCAGGCACTCCACACAAGAGCGTGGAGTCGGCACAGGCTCCCAAGGCCTTGCGAACGGTCGAGTCCGGTCAGCCGGTGATCGACTGGAACGAGATTCAGCTGTCGATCGTCAACACGCCGGGCGCCCAGCCGGCGAACATCCAACCGACGCGGAACTTCGCGATCGTCGACGCCGCGATCTACGACGCGGTGAACGCGATCGACCGCACGCACGAGCCCTACCTGATCTCGGTCCGCGCTCCACGCGACGCGTCCGAGACGGCTGCGGCCAACGCTGCCGCCCGCACTGCGCTCGACGAGCTCTACCCCGCAGAGCAGAGCACGATCGACGCTCAGTACGTGGCCGAGCTCGCCAAGGTGGCAGACGGACCAGCGAAGGATCAGGGCATCGGCATCGGCGACCAGGTCGCCGCCGACCTCCTCGCGATCCGCGCCAACGACGGCTCGAGCATCACACCGGCGCCCTTCGTTCCGGGCACAGCGCCGGGCGACTTCCGACCGACCCCGCCCAACTTCCCGATCCCGGTCTTCACCACCTGGGGGCAGGTGACACCGTTCGTGCTCGACAGCGGGAGTCAGTTCCGGCCGGTACCGCCGCCCGCGCTCACGAGCGACGCCTACGCCGACGCGATCAACGAGGTGCAGAGCCTCGGCTCCGCGACGAGCACCACTCGCACACTCGAGCAGACGGAGATCGGCAAGTTCTGGAACCCGCCGATCCAGAACTTCTGGAACCAGATCGCCGACGAGGTCGCCACGGCGCACCACACCGATCTGCCGACGACCGCGCGCCTGTTCGCGGCGCTCAACCTCAGCTTCGCCGACTCGGCGATCGCCTTCTACGACGCGAAGTACACGTACCAGCTCTGGCGGCCCGTCACCGCGATCCGCCTCGCCGACAACGACGGTAACCCGAACACGGTCGCCGATCCGAACTGGTTGCCGCTCGCGGGCAACACGCCTGCCGATCCCTCCTACCCGGGCGCGCACAGCACGATCAGCGCAGCGGGTGCAGACGTGCTCGCCAGCTTCTTCGGCGACAACCAGTCGTTCGCGGTCACCTCGCCGGCACTGCCCGGCGTGACCCGGTCGTTCGACAGCTTCAGCGCCGCCGCGACGGAGGCTGGACTCAGCCGCATTTACGCCGGCGTGCACACGCGGCTCGACCACGTCGCCGGACTGACGCTCGGACACGACATCGCCAACTTCGTCCTCGACAACGCGCTGCTGCCGGCACACGACTCGTCCGGCAAGTAACGCCTCCACTCCAGCGAAAGGAAGACACCGCATCATGAACAGAATCCGTTCGGTCATCGCCGGCGCGGCGCTGGTCGCAGTCCTCGCAGCGACCGCCGTCTCCGGAATTGCGCGCAGCGCCTCGGCCGACAACGGGATCGCCGGCCGGTCCTACGTGCAGACGAACCTCGTCTCGGACATCCCGGGACTAGCTGCCCACACCGACCCGAACCTGAAGAACCCATGGGGCACCTCCGTCGGTCCCGGTACTCCCATCTGGGTCTCCGACAACCACGCCGGCGAGGCGACGCTCTACGACGGCACAGGCAATCCGCAGCCCCGCGTCGTGACGATTCCCGCGCCGCCGTCGGCCGGTGCCGGTGCGATCGGTGCGCCGACGGGCCAAGCGTTCAACACCTTCGACCCGGCCTCGACGGACTTCGTTATCTCGAAGGACGGCGTCTCCGGCCCGGCCTTCTTCCTCTTCGCGACCGAGGACGGCACGATCGCGGGCTGGAACCCCAACGTCGACAACACGCACGCGGTCATCGCCGTGGACAACTCGACCGCCACGGACGCCGCGGGCGACGTCGGGGCCAACTACAAGGGCCTCGCCCTCGTGTCCACTCCGAGCGGCAAGTTCCTCTACGCGACGAGCTTCCGCTTCGGGAGGGTCGACGTCTTCGACAATCACTTCAACCTCGTCAACAGCTTCACTGATCCGACCGTCCCCGCCGGCTTCGCGCCCTTCGGGATCCACAACATCGGCGGCAAGCTGTACGTCACCTTCGCCAAGCAGGGACCCGGCAAGAACGACGACGCCGCGCGGCCGGGTAACGGCTTCGTCGACGTCTTCTCGCCGAACGGTGACCTGCTGCAGCGGCTGGTCAGCCGTGGCCGACTCGACTCTCCCTGGGCAGTGACGCTGGCGCCCGCGAGCTTCGGCGCGTTCGGCGGCGACATCCTCGTCGGCAACTTCGGCGATGGTCACGTCAATGCTTACGACCCGGGGACCGGCGCATTCCAGGGTGAGCTCAGCGGTCCGAGCGGCGGCCCGATCGCGATCGACGGGCTCTGGGGACTGCGGTTCTCACCCACGACTCCGGGCGCTACGCCGAACACGCTGTTCTTCACGGCGGGCCTGAACCACGAAGCAGATGGGCTCCTCGGAACGATCACACCAAACGGCAGCAACTAGCCGCAGTGCAGCTGGGGGTGCCGACTCGCGGCACCCCCAGCAACCGGGGGAATGTCAACCGATGAGCACTCGTCAGTGATCGTTAATCACGCCCGACGGGACTGCAGGCTAGGAGGCGGCTCGCTCAGGGCCAAGTCGCCGGGACCAGATCGACCGGCGGGAGCGGGAGGTGCGCGAACGGGTGGTAGTACGCGTCGAGGGCGCGGTCGGGTGCGACGGCGAACACCATCAGCTCCTCCGTCGCCGCTTGCCAAACCTCGACCGTTGTGCCCTCCTCGACGCTCCAGTAGAGCGTGACGTCGATGCCACCAGAGGTCCGATGGGCGAGCTCGCGGCGGCGAAGGAGAGTCGCAGACGACATCGTTGGAATCACCGCAGCTTTCGCTGGACGATCGATCCCGTGGTGATCATGTCCTGAGTCTGACGGGGCTGTCTGAGCCGGACCTGAGCGCTCGATCACCTACAGCCGCGGTGCTCGCTTCGATCGTGGATGAGCGCGAGAAGGTAGACGTGGTCTTCGTGCTCGAACGCGTGCAAGGCGATCTCGGTCGGGAGGTAGCCGCCCCAGCGCGTTCGGCAGGTGAGCGCGCTCGTCGTGCCGTGGCCTTCGCGCAGGACTCGCTCGACGAAGTCTCCAAGCTGCGTCAGTTCCCCGGGATGGATGCGTGAGATCGGGGTCTTGCGCAGCTCCAGGAGGCTGTAGCCGAGCAACGCACAGCCGGACGCGTTCGCCGCGACGAATCGATCTTCTACCGGGTCGAGCAGGTAGGCAGGATCGGCCAGCTGCTCGAGGACGACGTCGAACCTCAAGCCTGGACAATCCCGTCGACGTACAGCTCGGCCTTCTCCGGGTAGAAGCAGATCAGGCCGGCGATCTTCTGGCTCTCGGGAAGTGGCGTTGGGTATGACCACGCCACCTCGACGAGACCTTCGCGCAGCGACCAGTACTCAGCATCGCCCTTGTACGGGCAATGACTTACCGTGTCGCTCGACTCGAGCAGGTCCATGCGCACGTGGGTCCGGGGGAGGTAGTAGCGCGTTGGGAGGCCGGTCTCGAAGAGCAGTGTGGGCTTGTGCGTGTCGGCGATCGTCACTCCCTCGACCGCGACACGGACGTGACGCGAGGAGGCGAGGATGTCGACGCGGGTGTACGGGTCGCGGGGATGCGTGTAGACCTGCTCGTCTTCTTCGAACCACGCGTCGATTGCGTCCCACTCGAGCCTGACGGCATCACGTAGCTCCTCGAACGGCGAGTGCGTATAGCGAAGCGCCGCGCCAAGGGACTCCTTGCCGCCCGCACGAATGGTGAACGACTCTCCGTCGCCACGGCTGGGGGAAGGGACGATGGCCCCGTCGGGCGAGAGCAGGTCTGTGCGTACGTCGTCGAACGGGAAGTAGTAGGCGGGGTACTGGGGCTTCTCCCAAACGAGGAACGGCCGGGTCGTGTCGGCGACGAGTTCGCCGCCGAGGTAGGCGCGGATCCGTTTCGCACCCTGCTCGACTCGGACGCGTCCGCGCAATCGCGTCGGCTTTCCGGTTGCCAGATTCACGGCCACTCCTTTCATCCGTACGAATGGTGTGAGCACAGGCTGCTCCGGGTCGCTCCGCGCAGGCTGTGTGACGGCTCAGCGACCGGGGCTGCCGGAGCGGTGCTGGCTGCGGTCTTGAACGAGGCCGAGAATACGCAGCGCGCCGCCGAGCTGAACTGCGTGAAGTGAGATCTCGGTGGGCAGGAACGTCCCCTGCTTGGTCCGGCACGTGAGTCTGATCGTCGAAGCGCGCTGATCACGAAGGACGCGCTCGAGCAACTGGCTCAATTCGGCCAGCTCGGCAGGGTGGATCCGAGAGATCGGAGTCTCGAGCAGCTCGGCGCGGGTGTAACCGAGCATCCTGCACCCTGCGTCGTTTGCGTCGAGGATCCGTCCCTCCCCGGGGTCCATCAGGTAGGCAGGTTCGTCGTTGCGTTCGAAGAGCGCGGCTTCGGTTGTGGCGCTGGTTGCAGTCATGCGGCGGCGATCCCCTGGTCGAGGCGCTCCTCAAGCAGCCGGCGGCGGGCCGGGGAGATGCTTTCGCAGAGCGCCTGGCGTACGAGTTCGTACCGGAAGCGGAAGCCCTGCCCGTCGACCCGAAGGATCCTCCGCTCGCAGAGACGCTCGAGCTCCTCGGTGAGCGAGGTCGGCTCAGCGGCGAGGATGTCGGCAAGCGGCTCCGGAGCGAACGGTTGCTCGAGCAGCGCGGCCGAGGTGAGCACGCGGAAGAGGCGCGGCCCTTCGGCGCGGCATTGCGCGAGCAGCGCCTCGGTCAGAGTCGTGGACGGCCCGTTCGGCTGTCCATCCGCAAGCACTTCGGCGACGAAGCGTGGATTGCCTCCGCTCGACTTATGCAGCTCTGGCATCCGGAGTGGTGCAAGGTCGTCCGCGGAGAGTGGCTCGAGTCGTACAGCGGTATCCGGTGAAAGGCCGTCGAGGAGATCGCTCCACTGCCCGATGTCTCGTGTGGTGACGACCGCCCCTGCAACTGCGCCGCCTCTGCGACGGAGGTAGGCAAGCGCTGCGACAGTCTCGCCGTCGGCGCGGTGCAGGTCGTCGATGAGGAGCACTAGGGGCGCGTGTCTTGCGACGAGCGCGGCGAGTGCCTCGAGCACCTCGACTTCGTCGAACTCGGGCATCGGCGTCTCGAGGCTGAGCTCGGGCAGGATCCGCGCGAGTGCGGGCAGGCGCGGATCGGGCTCGTCGCCTCCAACCGCGTCGCGTAGCGCCGCCGCGAGTGGGACGTACGGGAGGTGGCGCTCCAGCTCAGAGCAGGACGCGCGTCCGACCCGGACACCGTTGAGGCGCGTCGCTATCTCGTCGAGCAGCCGCGTCTTACCGAGTCCCGCTTCTCCCTCGATCTGGACGATCGTGAGCCCGCCTTCCAGTCCCTTTTGTACTGCTCGTGTGAGGGTGTCGAGCTCGGCGGTCCGCCCCAACAGGCGAATTGGCACGTCGCCGGCGCGTTGGTCGGAGCCTCTAATCGGTCGGGGCAGGAGTTGACGCACGTCTTCCTGGCGGAGGATCGCGCCTTCTACTGCGCGCGTCTCGGGAGTGGGCTCGAGGCCGAGCTCCTCGTCGAGCACTGCACGAAATGCGCGGTATCGCGCCAGCGCATCGTGCTGACGTCCGAGTGCGTAGAGCGCGAGGATGGCAATCCGCTGTGCGCGCTCGCTGAAGCGGTCGAGGGCTGCGGCGGTCTCGGCGTGTTTCAGGGCGGCATCGAAGTCGAGCTCGGACAGCGCGGCGTCCGCCGCCTCGAGATGCGCGCCGAGAATTCGTCCCTGGTAGGTGCCACGAAGATCGGCGGCCCAGGTGCTGTACGGCTCGTCCTCGAGAACCTCTCCGCGGACCAGTGCGAGCGCCTCCTCGAGCGCGCGCCGGGCTCTCCCGGTGGACTGGCCTCCTGACTGCTCGAGCAGCTCGTCGAACCGGTCGAGGTCGAGTGCGACCAGCTCGGTGGCGAAGCGGTAGGCCTCGGGCTCGGTGACGACGAGCGCCCGCGCACGATCTCGGTCCGGATCGAGGTGCCGGCGAAGACTGGAGACGAATGTCTGGAGCGAGCCCACCGCGTCTTGTGGGCGTCGGTCCCCCCAGACCAGCTCGGTGAGGCGGTCGGTGGTGACGCGATGACCGCGCGCCGCGAGCAGGATCTCGAGCACCTGCTTCGGCCGCGTTCCGCCCAGGTCGGCCGGGCCTAGGCGGCCCGAGTCGTTTTCGATCGAGAGCTGCCCGAATAGCCGGATGACGGTTCGCGGGGTCACCGCACCAGCCTCCCGCTAGGCCGGACGACGAGCCAGAGCCCGCCGAACTCCCGCACGTTTTGGCAAAGGACTTGCAGCGGCCTGCGATCCCCGACGTAGCGATAGAGCGGCTTGCCCGCGTAGGTTGCCTGCAGGCTCCCGTCGGCTCGCCGGATCGTTCCGATGCGCGAGGCCGTGACACCGCCCCCGGCGCTCGGCGCCCGCTTCACGATGTACGGGGGCCACCGCCGTGCACACGCGCCGCCGCAGTTGCTGCGGCCCCGGTCGTCTCTCGTGAAGGCGTAGAGCGCGTAGGACCGCCCGTCGAAGAGGATGCGGCCGTACGCCGAATCGTGAACGGTGAGGCTTGGGCTCCTTGTGGCGCCCAACGCGGACCCTGCCGATGCAACCAGGAAGGCCAGGGCCGCAACGACGCTCGTAGCAAGGACTCGCACGTCTTCTGTAGTCGATCGGCGGGCTGTTTTGTTACACCACTCGACCCACGCTGTCGCGGCGCGGTAGCCTCGCATGGTGAGCGGTTCCGTCGGCGGGGTCGCCGGCACGGCCGAAGAGTCCGAGCTTGTTGGTCGTCTGCGCGAAGGAGACGAGCGGGCGTTCGAGGAGGCCGTCGACGCCCTCTACCCTGCGATGTTCGCCGTCGCGCGCGGGTATGTTCGCGTGCGCTCCGTCGCAGAGGAGGTTGTGCAGGATGGATGGGTGGCGATTCTGGACGGGCTCGAGCGGTTCGAGGGTCGGTCGTCTCTACGCACCTGGGTCCTGCAGATCGTCGCCAACATCGCGCGTGACAGAGGCGCCCGTGAGGGACGTTCGTTGCCGTTCTCTGCGCTCGAGGTCTCGGAGGAGGAGCCGCTTGTCGAGCCAGAGCGCTTCCTCCGCCGGGGCGAGCCCTTTCCGGGCGGCTGGAAAGTCTTTCCCACGGACTGGCGCACGCTTCCCGAATCGCGCGTGCTGGCTCGCGAGACGCGCGATGTTGTCGACGCGGCGATCACGTCCTTGCCCGACTCACAGCAGCTCGTGATGATGTTGCGCGACGTGGTCGGCTGCCGCGCGGAGGAGGTCTCCGAGGCCCTTGGAATCACCGCCGCGAACGAGCGCGTGCTGCTCCATCGGGCGCGCGTGCGCGTTCGGGCCGAGCTCGAGAGGTACTTCGATGGCTGAGCCGAGCGGCGAGTTCCAACACGACTACACCTGTCAAGAGGTCGTCGCGCTCGCGTCGGAGTACATCGACGGGACGATGACGGCGGAGCAGATGACGGCGTTCGAGCTACACCTCAACTTCTGCGACGGCTGCTCGAGCTTCGTCGACCAGGTTCGCACCACAGTGGCGACCGCGCAACGGCTGTCGACAGACGAGATTCCGGACGAGATGAAGGCGAAGCTGCTCACGGCATTCAAGGACTGGCACTCGTGACGACGGCGTACAAGTTCCTGACCGCTGATGGTCGTGGCGTGTTCAGCGGCTTCGCGTGGCCCCTCCCGCAAGGCCGCCCCGGCGAGTGGGTTGAAGCCGACGTCGCGACGTGTCGCTCCGGAGTCCACGCCTGCCGGCTCGTGGATCTCCCGTACTGGCTCGCGCCCGCGTTGTACGAGGTCGAGCTGGACGACCCGCTGGAGACGCTGTCCGTCAAGGTCGTCGCGCCGCGCGGACGATTGATGCGGCGTATCGACCGCTGGAACGAGACGACTCGTGAGGCGTACTCGCGGATGTGCTTGGCGCGCGCACGTGAGCTGATCGACGCCACACCCGACCTTGCAGACTGGGCGCCGCCGCCGAGCATCGAGCTCTGGGAAGCCGCGCGCCTTGGGTTCATCGCCGCTCGGATCGCCGAGCAGGCCGGCGGGATCGACGCCTATCTCGAAGAGCGACGGCTTCAGAGCGAGTGGCTCGTTGAGCAGCTCGCTCTTGACTGAGCACCCGCTCAGGTTCCGCTGAGGACTTCTTCGTACGGTCGCGGCCTCGCTACCCGGCCTCGCCGGACGAAAGGAGAAGCAAGAGATGAAGCTCTTGTCCAAGCGCTGGCTGCTCGCCGCCACGCTCGTATTCGCCGCGTTCGCGGCGGTGATGGT
>DASQCM010000252.1:0-2920 GCA_035634675.1 Gaiellaceae bacterium | reverse complement strand
GCCGCCACGAACCGGCCCGACATCCTCGACCCGGCACTCCTGCGGCCCGGCCGTTTCGACCGGCAGATCGTCGTCGACCGGCCCGACCGCGTCGGCCGCCAGCGCATCCTCGAGGTGCACACGAAGGGCAAGCCGCTGGCGCCGGAGATCGACCTGAGCACGCTCGCAGCGGGAACGCCCGGCTTCACGGGCGCCGACCTTTCGAACCTCGTCAACGAGGCTGCGCTGCTGGCGGCACGCCGCGGCAAGAAGATCATCGAGCAGGAAGAGCTGGAAGAGGGGATCATGCGCGTCGTGGCCGGCCCGGAGAAGAAGGCGCGGCTCCTCTCGGAGCACGAGCGCAAGATCACGGCCTACCACGAGATGGGCCACGCGCTCGTCGGCCACTTCCTCGAGCACACCGACCCCGTGCACAAGATCACGATCGTCTCCCGCGGCCAGGCGCTCGGGCTCACGATCTCGCTGCCGACCGAGGACAAGTACCTCACGACGCGCACGGCGCTGATGCACACGATGGCGATGACACTCGGCGGCCGCGCGGCCGAGGAGATCGTCTTCCACGAGGTGACCACCGGCGCAGCCAACGACCTCGAGAAGATCACGTCGATGGCGAAGCAGATGATCATGCGCTTCGGGATGAGCGAGAAGCTCGGCCCTCGCGTCCTCGGCCGGAACTTCGACCAGCCGTTCCTCGGACGCGACTACGGCGCGGAGGCGGACTACTCCGAAGAGATCGCGCGCGAGATCGACGACGAGATCCGCCGAGTGATCGAGGAGGCCCACGAGCTCGCACTCTCCGTCCTGCGCGAGCACATGGACGAGCTGCACAAGATCTCCAACATCCTGATCGAGCGCGAGACGATCGACAAGGATCAGTTCATTCGCCTGCTTGCGGGAGAGGACGAGGCGGGGGTCTTCCCCGAGGAGGCGCCGGCGCAGCCGGAGCTGCCGGAGGCGCAGCCCGAGCCGAAGCGCGAGCGCCCGCGCCCGCGGCCGTTCCCGCTGCCCGGATCGGCCATGCAGGGCCCGGATCCGGCCGCGAACAGCTAAGCCCGGCTAGCTCGACGAGGGCGAACCGAGCGGGAACCGCGTGACCTTCGCCGGGCCAGGCCGGTCGGGCACGCTGATCTCGATCGCCGCCGGCGACGCCGCATCGACGATGCGCTCCGCCACCTCGGCTGCGAGCGCGGCGGCCAGGAGTGCCTCCGAGGAGCGAGGCTCCGCGCCGAGGACGACCCGCACGGCAAGGTCGTCGATCGTTACCTCGAGCACACGCCGGCCGTTCCCCGGCGTCGAGACGTCTCGCACGCTGATGGCCTGCGGCATCGGGTGGAGTTACGCCCGGAGGCGCCGAGCGGATTGACATTCCTTGGACTGCGATGCTTGACTCCGTGGGTCCCGTCGTCCGGTCGGGGCACCAAGAAGGAGGGGCTCGATGAAGCGGTTTCTGACATTGCTCGCGGTCGCTGCGATCGCGGGAGTGATGTACGTGACGGCTGCGCCCGGTGGGCTGCGCTCGGCAGGACCGACGGCGAAGCAGTTCAAGGCGCTTAAGGCCTCGGTGACCAAGCTGCAGAAGCAGCTCAAGACCGTCAAGACGGAGGCGGAGGCCGGCCTCGCGATCGAAGAGCTGTGCATCATGCACGCGCCGGTCGGTGTCAGCCAGCTCGGGACCTCGTCGAGCGGCTACCTGTTCGGGCCGCCGCAGACGACTCCGACCGCATCAACCGCCAGCGCGACCAGCGCGCTCGACCTGGCGCCCAGCTCGCCCCAATACAGGCTCTTGGCGCTCAACACGAGCCAGGCGGACTGCGTCACACTCGCCAACACTGCGAGCACTCACGCAGCCGCGCGGGCCGTGGGGGCCCTGAGCGCCGGCCACTGAGGTATCCGTTTCGCAGCGAGCGGTCGCTTCGGCGGCCGCTCGCTAGCGGTCGTCGTCGCCGATCGCGGCGGACCGCCCGGTGGAGCGCTTCATGTCGAGCATCGCCTCGATATAGAGCTCGCGCACGACGTCCATGTTCGGCCGCGGATCGTTCCGCCACGACGCCGGTAGCGAGGTGCGGAGGCGGTCGCGCGCAGCACGCTCACGCTCCCAATGACCGAGTAGCCGCCTGTCGATCATGGCAGCGGGTATGTCGGCAGCGGGATCGAGCCGCTTTAGCGGGCGGCCACGGAGCTCATGTCCGGCGATCCTCCTCGCTGAGGGCCTCTTTCTCCCGGACGAGCTCTCGCGTCCAGTCGCTCTCGCCGGGGGGCGCGGGCTGCACGCGTTGCAACCAGCCGAACACAGGCAGATCCGGTGCGGGCTCGTCGGGATTCCCACGGTCGACATCCGCCACCGGCGTGGCTCCATTGCCCTCGGAACTCTCTGCCTCGCCCCGCACGTGCGCCTTCCGGAATCGCCGTTTCGCCTGGTGCCGTCGTGCGTGTATTTCGGCTGCACGGCGGGCTTGCTCTTCGGCATCGCGGCTGGCTTCGGCCTCGGCTTCGCACCGGGCCTGCGCTTCTGCCTCTCTTTGGACTTGAGCCTGTCTTTGGGCTTCGGCTTCGGCTTCGCGGCGCGCCTGCTGATCCGCTTCGCGCCGGACTTGCTCTTCTGTCTCTCTTTGGGCTTCGGCTTCGCGGCGCGCCCGCTCTTCGGCTTCGTGTCGGGTCTTCTCTTCGGCTTCGCGCCTGGCTTGGGCCTCGGCGTCGCGGTACGCTTGCTTTTCGGCCTGTCTTCGGGCTTCGGCTTCGCGGCGCTCCTGCTCTTCTGCTTCGCGGCGCGCCTGCTCTTCTGCTTCGCGACGCGCCTGCTCTTCTGCTTCGCGACGCGCCTGCTCTTCTGCTTCGCGACGCGCCTGCGCTTCTGCTTCGCCGTAGCGCGGCTGCAGGATCGGCGTCTCGACCTCGATGAAGCCCTCGCCGTCGAGGTAGG
>DASQCM010000251.1:0-4208 GCA_035634675.1 Gaiellaceae bacterium | reverse complement strand
ACGCCGAAGTGGTGGATCATCTTCAGCCGGTCCTCGAGGCCGGGGCCGCCGTTCGGGATCTTCGTGAAGTCGTCCTCGCCGAGCGTCTTCTGTCCGTCGAAGAGGAACGCGCAGTGGTCGGTCGAGATCGCCGAGAGCGCGTCCGTGCGCGCTGCGTCCCACAGCACGTCGTGGTTCGAGGCGTCGCGCGCCGGCGGGGAGTAGACGTACTTCGCGCCCTCGAAGCCCGGCTGGGCGAGATCGTCAATCGACCGGAAGAAGTACTGCGTACACGACTCCCCCCAGACGTTCCAGCCGAGGTCGCGCGCGCGGCGGATCGGCTCGACCGCCTCGCGGCACGTGACGTGGACGACGTAGAGCGGGCTGCCGGCGATTCGCGCCAGCTGGATCGCGCGATTCGTCGCCTCTCCCTCGAGCTCCGGCGGCCTGGTGAGCGCATGGTGGATCGGCTCGATGTAGCCGCGGGAGAGAGCCTCGCGGACGAGGACGTCGATCGCGTCCCCGTTCTCGGCGTGCACCATCACGAGCGCGCCGCTGGCGGCCGCGACCTGCATCGCGCGGAAGAGCGTCTCGTCGTCGACCTGGAGGACGTTCTTGTACGCCATGAACAGCTTGTAGGAGGTGATGCCCTGCTCCGGCAGCGCGGCGAGCTCCTCGAGCCGCTCCTCGCCGGCGAGGTCGGTGACGGCGATGTGGAAGCCGTAGTCGATCAGCGCCTTCCCGTTCGCCTTCGCGTGCCAGCCGTCGAGCGCCTCCGCGAACGTCTGTCCCTTTCCCTGGATGCAGAAGTCCACGTGGCAGGTCGTGCCGCCGAACGCCGCCGAGGTGTGGCCCGACTCGAAGTCGTCGATCGTGACCGTGCCGCCGAACGGCATGTCGAGATGGGTGTGCGGGTCGATGCAGCCCGGCAGGACGTACTTGCCGCTGGCGTCGACCGTGCGGTCGGCGGCGACGTCGAGGTCGGCGCCGATCAACGCCACGCGCTCGCCCTCCACGAGGACGTCGGCGACGACGTCGTCGGCCGCCGTGACGATGCGCCCGCCGCGGATGAGGATCGACATCGCCTCCGAGTTTAAGCTCGCGGAGTGGCGCTGTCACCGGAACGCACCGTCGCCGAGCTCCGCGAGCTGCAGGAGTTGACCGGCGACACGAACGGCTCCCAGCGCGTCGCATGGACCGAGACCTGGGAACGGGCGCGAGTCTGGCTGCGCGAGAAGGTGGCGGCGACGGGCGCAGAGGAGGAGATCGACGAGGCCGGCAACCAGTGGTTCACGCTGCCAGGGCAGTCCGAGCGCTCGATCCTGCTCGGCGGCCACATCGACTCCGTGCCGAACGGCGGCTGGCTGGACGGCTGCCTCAACGTCCTCGCCGGCGTCGAGGTGCTGCGGCGGCTGGCGGATGAGGGGAGTCCGCCGCTGACCGTGCGGCTCGTCAACTGGGCCGACGAGGAAGGGGCCCGCTTCGGCCGCTCGCTCTTCGGCTCCTCCGCGGCCGCGGGCTCGATGAGCGACCAGGACGAGCTGCGCGAGCGACGCGATGCCGACGGGATAGCGCTCCCAGACGCGATCGCCGAGTACGGAGTCGATCTCGATCGCGCGCTCGAGGCGCGGCGGCAGCTCGAGGGCGCCGTGGCGTACCTCGAGCTCCACATCGAGCAGGGGCCGGTGCTCGAGTCGCTCGACCTGCCGCTCGGCGTCGTCCTCGGCACCTTTGGCGTCGAGCGCCATCTCGTCACGTTCCGCGGCCAGGCTGCGCACGCCGGCTCGACGCCGATGGACCAGCGCCGGGACGCGCTCGCCGGTGCCGCGAGGCTGGAGCTCGAGCTGCCCGAGATCGCGCGGCGCGTCGGCGGGGGGGCCGTCTGCACGATGGGCGGCGTCGTCACGAAGCCGGGCATCGTGACCTCGGTCGTCGAGACCGCCGAGTGCCTGGTCGACCAGCGCCACCTCGACGCGACGCAGCTCGCCGAGCTGCTGAGCAACGCGGAAGCGGCGTCGCGGCGCTTCGCGCACGAGGAGAACCTCGAAGTGGAGTGGGACAAGATCTGGTCGATCGAGCCGATCCCATTCGACGAGCGGCTGATCGAGCTCGCCGACGAGTCCGTAAGCGAGGTCTCGGGTACGTCCCACCGGCTGCCGTCCGGCCCGCTCCACGATGCCGCAGAGGTGGCGCGGGCGGGAATCCCGACGGTGATGCTGTTCGTTCAGTCTCTGCGTGGGCTCTCGCACACGAAGCTCGAGGACACGAAGGACGAGCATCTCGAGCTGTCCGTGCGGGCTCTCGACAGGCTGACCACGAAGGCATTGGAGGCATTTGTATGAGCAGCACCGCCCAGCAGCTTTACGGCGACGAGCACGTCCGCCGCTACCGCGAGACCGACGGCGAGGTCGGGCACATCTGGAGAGAGGACTCGACGATCCTTCTCCTGACGACGGCCGGCCGCCGCACCGGCCAGGAGACGACGACGCCTCTCATCTACACCCTCGACGGCGACACTCCGGTGATCGTCGCGTCGCAGGGCGGCGCGCCGGATCATCCCGGCTGGTTCAAGAACCTCGTCAAGGATCCGGATGTCGGCGTCCAGATCAAGAGCGAGAAGTTCCGCGCCCGCGCACGAGTCGCCGAGGGCGAGGAGCGCGAGCGCCTGTGGGAGCTGATGAACGAGGTCTGGCCGCACTACGACGAGTACGCAACGAGGACCGACCGAGAGATCCCGGTCGTCGTCCTCGACCGCATGTGACTGCGGCGGAGCTGCGCCGACTCTGTCTGAAGCTGCCGGGCGCCGAAGAGACGTTCCCGTTTGGCCCCGAGACCTCGGTCTTCAAGGTGGGCGGGAAGATGTTCGCGCTCGCTCAGCTGAAGCGGAAGCCGCTGACGGTGAGTGTGAAATGCGAGCCCGAGCTCGGCGAGCAGCTGCGGGGGATGTACGACGAGATCGAGCCGGGTTACCACCTGAACAAGCGCCACTGGCTGACGGTCACCTGCGGCGGAGCGGCCCCCGACGGCCTCGTCCGCGAGCTGGTCGCGGGCAGCTACGACCTCGTCGCGCCCCGGTCCTAGTCAGGGCCGCGGCAGGGCGGTAGGCTCGACTCATGGACTTCGGCGTCACCGTCTTGCCCGACCCGCCCTTCTCGCGCTGGCTCGAGCTGATCCAGCTCGCCGAGCGGCACGGCTTCGGGTACGCGTGGACGTACGACTCGCACGTCCTGTGGCAGGAGTCGGTGCCGATGCTCGCGGTCGCGGCGCGCGAGACCTCGACGATCAAGCTCGGCCACTTCGTGACGAACCCCGCGACACGTGACCCGACGGTTCTCGCGAGCGCGTACGCGACGCTCCACGACCTCTCGAACGGGCGGATGGCGATGGGCATCGGGAGGGGCGACTCGGCCGTCCGCTACATCGGCAGGCAGCCGATGAAGGTGGCGGACTTCGAGCGCGCGTGCGCGATGGTGCGCGAATTCATGAACGGCGCCGAGGTCGAGTGGAACGACAAGGCGCTCCAGCTGAAGTGGGTACGGCCCGAGCTGCCGCGCATCCCCATGTGGATCGCCGGCTACGGGCCGAAGGCGCTGGCCGTCGCCGGCCGTGTGGCCGACGGCGTGATCATCCAGCTCGCGGATCCAGAGATCATCCAGTGGATCATGGACACCGCCCGCCGCGCAGCCGAGGAGGCGGGCCGCGATCCGTCGCAACTCAAGTGCATCGTGGGCGCCCCCGCGCACATCACGGACGATCTCGCCGACGCACGCGAGCAGGTGCGGTGGTTCCCCGCCATGGTCTCGAACCATGTGATGGACCTGATCGAGCGCTACGGCGGCGACGGAAGCGCCGTCCCGAAGGCGCTTACCGACTACGTCCAGGCGCGGAAGTTCTACGACTACAACGAGCACTCACGCGTCGGCGCGAAGCACGGCGAGTTCGTGACCGACGAGATTTGCGACCGCTTCTGCGTCCTGGGGACGGTGGACGCGGCGAAGGCGAAGCTTCAGGAGCTCGCGGGAGTCGGCGTCGACCAGTTCAACATCTACCTCATGACCCACGGGCAGGAGGAGACGTTGCAGGCGTTCGGCGACGAGATCATCCCCGGGCTCGCCGAAGTACCGGCCTAGGAGCCCGGATACCATGGCGGCTCGGCGGCGCCTTGGCCGAGTGGTTAGGCATGGGTCTGCAAAACCCAGTACACCGGTTCGACTCCGGTAGGCGCCTCT
>DASQCM010000250.1:0-2277 GCA_035634675.1 Gaiellaceae bacterium | reverse complement strand
TCGTCGGAGAGGCATCGAGCGGGAAGTCCACGGTGCTGACGGCGATCTGGACTCTGCTCGAGGCCGCCGCCCCGCCGCCGACCATCGACGACGTCGCCCATGACGGAGCGAGTGGACGGATTCGCCTCGAAGCCGACGTGGCGAAGGGGACGATCTTTCTCGACGCCCGGCCGCCCGACACGCTCAACCTCAATCGGGCCGGCGCGCCTCCAGTGCTCTTCGTGCCCGCGAACCTCCGCTCACGGACGATGGTCGCGCCGGCCACCGGGCGCGGAGCGGCCGAGGTCGCCGAGCTGCTGCTGCCGCCTTCGGCCGACCACCACTGGGCCGCGGCCGACGGCGGGCTCGCGCTCGTCGCTGGCATGGAACGGCTCGTCGCCTCGAATCTCCGCCACTTCGTGCTCCTGATCGAGGAGCCGGAGCTCTACCTCAGCCCGCATGCGCAGCGGCACCTGTACGGCCTCCTGCGCGACCTCGCCCAGACCGGGAACCAGATCCTCTACTCGACGCACGCGCCCGTGTTTCTGAGCGTCGACAAGCTCGAGGAGCTCGCGCTCGTCCGCCACACGCCGTCGGGCGGGACATCGCTCTACCAGCCCCAGCCGCTTGCGGAGGCTCAGACGTTCCGCGCGCTCTCCGAGTTCGACAGCGACCGTGCGGAGCTCTTCCTGGCTCGCTGCGCCGTCCTCGTCGAGGGGCGGACGGAGAAGCTCACCTTCCCGCTCGTCTTCGACGCGCTCGGCATCGATGCCGACAAGGAGGGAATCCTCGTGCTCGAGTGCGGCGGCAAGGGCAACATGCCGCTCTTCGCGCGAATCGCCAACGCATGCAGCGTCCCGTACGTCGTCGTCCACGACCGCGACGCGCCCCGGGGCGTCCGGCCTGTCGAGTCGGAGCGGATCGTCAACCGCCAGATTCGCGAGATCGCCGGTAGCCGCAGGACGGTGGTGCTGACGCCGGACTTCGAAACGGTCTCCGGGCTGCGGGCGAGCACCCGCGGCCGCAAGCCGCAGAAGGCGTGGCAGCGGTACCGCGGCAACGGCGACGTGCCCGAGGCGCTCCGCGTCGCCGTCGAGAAGGTACTGAAGATCGCGCAGGTCGACTAGCCGAAGCGGCCGCCCCGCGAGCGGGCGCGCCCTGCGGACACCTCGTGCGCCTGCCCCTCGAGCTCGTCGGGCAGCGGCTCCAGCTCGAGCGCCGCTTCGCCAGTGCGGTGCGCGAGCGCGTGCGCCAGCAACCAGTCGGCGAGCCAGGCGTTGCGCGGCAGCAGCGGCCCATGGAGATAGGTGCCGATCACCCGCCCGGCCCGGCAGCCCTCGAAGCCGCTCTCACCGTCGTTGCCGAAGCCCGAGAGGACGCGCCCGAGCGGCTCAGCGCCGGGATCGAGCCGCGTCCGGCCGGCATGGTTCTCGAATCCGGCGAGCGTTCGCCTCTCGCCGGGCTCTAGCTCACACTCGATCAGTACGTCGCCGATCAGGCGCCGGTCGCCCGCGAAGGTCTCGAGGGGGAGCAGGCCGATGCCCGGCATGTCCTCCCCGTGGAAGCCGCGATAGCCACGGCCGAGGAGCTGGTAGCCGCCGCAGACCGCGAGCACGGCCGCTCCGTCCGCAACGACTTCGTGCAGCGCCGCCGCCTTGCCCAGGAGATCCTCGGCGACGAGCAACTGCTCCCGGTCCTGTCCGCCGCCGACGTAGTAGAGATCGTGCTCGCCGGGCACGACCGTGTCGCCCATCCCCAGCGCCGTCACCTCCAGCGTGTGGCCGCGCCATGCCGCCCGCCGCTCGAGCACGGCGATGTTGCCCCGGTCGGCGTAGATGTTGAGGTAGTCCGGGTACAGATGGCCGACCCGAATCGCGGTCATGCCGAGCGCTCCCAGTACGGACGGGTGAGGCCGCGCGTGGCGAGCAGCTGTTGCAGGCCGAGCATGGCCGTGTAGGTGGGGAGGAGGACGAGCTCGCCGCCGGGCGGCGTCAGCGCGAGCCCACGGTCGAGCGCGCCCTCGAGGTCCGGCACGAGCTCGATCGCGTCCTCGTCGAGGCCGCCGTAGCGGAAGCGGAGCGCGAGCTCGGCGGCGCGGCCGCCGCTCGCGATCAGGCGGTCGAGGCCAGGCAGCAGCGGCTCGAAGTCGACGTCCCAGATCCACGAGACGTCGCGGCCGTCGGCGATCTCGTCGTTGAGCGCGACGACGAGCAGACTCGGCGCGGCGCCATCCACGAGCGTGCGGATCGCCTCGTTCGCGCCCGCCGGGTTCTTGATCAGGAGCAGGAGGATCCCCTT
>DASQCM010000249.1:0-19335 GCA_035634675.1 Gaiellaceae bacterium | reverse complement strand
CACGCGCGTACGCCGTCGCGAGGGCGTCGAGCTGTCGGGCCTCGTGCTCAACGAGCGCGGCTGGCAGCGGTTCGCCGCCACCGGCCTCGACCGCGTCAACGTCACCTTCGCGGCCACCGAGACCTTCAACCTCCGGAACGGGAACGCCACGCTCGCCGAGGCGGTCGAGCGAACAGAGACGATCCTCGCAGCCGCCGGGGAGACGCCCGCGACCGTGACGATTTCATGCTCGTTCGGCTGTCCCTTCGAGGGTCGCGTGGATCCCGGTGTCGTCGCCGAGCTCGCCGCGCCGTTCGCCGGCCGCGCCGAGGTCGTCCTCGCCGACACGATCGGCGTCGCGACCCCCTCCGCGGTGCGCGCGCTCGTCGAGCGCGCCCGGGCCGACGGCTTCCACGGGCACAACACGCGCAACACCGGCTACGCGAACTGCCTCGCTGCGCTCGAGGCCGGCGCGCGCGTCCTCGACGCCTCGGTCGGCGGCCTCGGGGGCTGCCCGTTCTCGCCGCGCGCCACCGGAAACGTGGCGACCGAGGATCTCGTCTACCTGCTCGAGGGGGAAGGCGTCGACACCGGCGTAGACCTCGATGCCCTCGTTCGCGTCTCGCAGTGGCTCGAGGAGGTGCTCGGCCGGCAGCTCGAGGGCTACTTCTATCGCGCGGCGCCGTGGCCGCCGTGAGACGCATCCCCTGGGAGGTCCGGGCGGTGCTCGTCCTCCTGGTGCTCGACGGCGCGGCGGTCATCGCGACGTACTCGCGCTTCCCGGCGTCGGAGCTGTACCACGTCCACCACGCCGGGACGATCGCGGCGGGCTTCGGACGGGAGCTCGTTGCCCTCAACTTCCCATTCGCCCTGATCGCGGTCGCCGTCGTCGGGCTCACCTGGCCGCGGCTGAAGGGACGCATTCTCCGGATCGCCGGCGTCGTCGCGATCCTGATGTGCGCGGTCGTCTATTTCGCCGTCGACCAGGCGGATCTCGACGCGAAGCCGCTCAACGCCGTGCCCGCGCTCGGGGTCGCGCTCGCGTTTGCACTGGCCCTGGCAGTAGGCGTGTCCTCCGTCCCCCGGCTGGTCCGAGGCGACAAGCTGCGAATCGCCGTCGCGGCGCTCCTCGTCTTCTTCTGCGCGCCGCTGATCGCGGCCGAGTTGGGCTTCTTCCTCGACGGCGTGCCCTTCCTCGGCTGGTTCTTCGAAACGGGAAGGCTGGCGAGCCAGCCCGGCGTGCCGGGGCTTCATCACGCCGTCCACCACGGCCAGCACCACGGCTGGCAAGGGACGATGATCGCGCTGAGCGCGCTCGCGTTCTCGCGGCTGCCGCGCCCTCGGCTCCTCGATGCCTATCTCGCGCTCATGCTCGCCTACGGCGTCGGGAACCTCGCCAACGACGACTGGCTCGAGCAGGTCGTCAAACGCGGCTGGACGACGCACGAGATCCCGAGCGTCCTCGTGCCGGCCGCGAACTGGGGCTGGGCGGCGGTGCTCGCAGGGGCGGCTGTCGTGTGGCGGCTCTGGTTCCGTCAGCCGAGCCGCACGACGCCCGCGCCGGCGAGCTCGGCGATCTCGCCCTCTGCGTAGCCGAGCTCGCCGAGGATCTCGGCGGCGTGGGCGCCGAGCGCAGGAGGCGGCAGGCGATGGAGCACGCGCTCTCCGTCGGCAGACAGCGGGGCCGCGACTGTGACGAGGTCTCCGAGGGATTGCAGGATCCCCAGCGCCTCGGTCTGCGGCTGACGCGCCGCCTCGCCGACGTCGTGCACCGGCGAGGCAGGCACGCCCGCCGCGACGAGCGCCGCGAGCAGCTCCGCCGACTCCCGCTCCCTCGTCCGCGCCTCGAGCAGCGCGACGAGCTCCACGCGGTTCGCGACCCGGTCCGGGTTCGTGCGGAAGCGCGGGTCGCCGGCGAGCTCCGGCAGGCCGAGGACGACGCAAAGCGCACCGAAGAGCTTGTCGTTCGCGGCCACGATCATCAGCTCGCCGTCGCGCGTCGGGAAGGACTGGTATGGCGCGATCTGCGGGAAAGCGCTTCCCTCGCGGCCCGGCACGAAGGCGGTTCCCAGGTAGCCGACGAGCTGATACGCGAGCAACGAGAGTGCGGTCTCGTAAAGGGACAGCTCAAGCGTGCGGCCGGTGCCTGTTCGTTCGCGCTCGAACAGCGCCGCGAGCACACCGAGCGCGGCCCAGACGCCGGTGCCGATGTCGACGAGGGACACGCCGACCCGCACGGGCGGCCCGCCGCTCTCGCCCGTCACGCTCATGATCCCCGAAGCGGCCTGGATCAGCGGGTCGTAGCCGGGCTGCTCGCTCAGCGGGCCATGAGCGCCGAACGCGCCGATCGAGCAGTGGACGAGACGCGGGTTCCGCGCCCGGAGAGCGGCGGCATCGAGGCCGCGACGCTCGGCGGCTCCCGGCCGCAGGCTCTGGAGGAAGACGTCGGCGCGGTCGGCGAGACGCAGCACGATCTCGCGCCCGCGCTCGTTTCCCAGGTCGACCGCGAGCGAGCGCTTTCCCGCGTTCGAGGCGAGGAACATCGCGCTTTCGCCCTCCAGGAAGGGAGGTCCCCAGGCTCGGGCGTGGTCGCCGGAGAGGGGCTCGACCTTGACGACGTCGGCGCCGAGCGCCGCCAGCAGCTGGGTCGCGGTCGGGCCGGCGAGCGACGAGGTGACGTCGACGACCCGGGCGCCGGCGAGGGGGCGAAGCGCGGTCACGGCTCGACCGCATAGAGCTGCGTGAGCTGCCCTCGCGCCACGACGTCCCGTTCGTATCGCTCGCCGATCCGCTCCGCAACGCGGACGGACTGCACGTTCTCGTGGCGGATGAGCGAGATGAGCCGGGTCAGCCCGCGCTCGGCGAACGCCCAGTCGCGGAGCGCAAGGGCCGCCTCGGTCGCGTAGCCGTACCCCCAGTGCTCGCGCGCGAGCAGCCAACCGACTTCGGTCTCGTTACCGCCGATCTCCCACCTATCGGGGTCCCAGCGGAGGAAGCCGGCGCGTCCCAGGACGCGGCCGTCTTCCCGTCGCTCGAGCGAGCACAGACTCATGCCCCAGCTGCTCCAGCGTTCCAACCACTGAGCGATGCCTTCCTCGACCTCCGCAAGCGTCGCCGTGCGGCCGTCGCCGATGAACCGGACGACCTCAGCGTCGGCGTACGCGACGGCGAGGTCCGGAGCGTCCTCGGGCCGCGGCTTGCGGAGCAGCAGACGCTCGGTCTCGATCATCGGGGATGCGTCCAGACCACGTGTGGGCCGTTGTCGAACAGCTCGATCGTCTCGCCAGGCGTCGCGCCTAGCCGCTCGGCGACTCGCTGCGAGCGGACATTGGAGGACTCGATGAGAGAGATGAGTCGCTCGAATCCGCGGTCTGCGTAGGCCCACTCGCGCACTGCGACCGCCGCCTCGGTCGCATAGCCGTTCCCCCAGTGCTCGCTCGCGAGCGCCCAGCCAAGCTCGGGCTGCGCGAACTCGCCGGCGTCGGAGAATGTTGTGTGCGTCCACGTCCGCACGTCCCAGACGAGAACGCCCACGCGGCCGAGCCAGCGCCCGTCCTCCAGCCGAACGACGGAAAACGGCCCGCAGTCGTTCCCGTCCCAGCGTCCCATCCATCGTCGGACGGCGAACGCAGGATCCGCGGCCGTGTCCGGATGGACGCCGCCCAGGAACGCCATCGCTACGGGATCCGTCAGGAGCGCGAGTGCCGGCTGCGCGTCCTCGAGCACAGGCTTCCGCAGCAGAAGCCGCTCTGTCTCGATCACAGCGGCAACATGATCGCGCGCTCGAAGGAGATCACGATCTCCTCCCGCTGGTTCAGTCCGCGCGTACGGACGCGCACGATCCCGGACCTTGGACGCGACTGCGACATGCGCTTCGACAGCACCTCGGTCTCGGACCGGATCGTGTCGCCGGCGAAGACGGGCTTCAACAGCCGCACCTCGTCCCAGCCGAGATTGATGCCCCGCTCGGACACGTCCTCCACGGACAGGCCCGTTACGAGCGCGAGCGTGAAGGTCGAGTCGACGAGCGGCCGTCCCCACTCGGTCGTCGCGGCGTACTCGGCGTCGAAGTGGATCGGGTTCGTGTTCATGGTGAGCAGCGTGAACCAGACGTTGTCGGCCTCGAGTACGGTGCGCCCGTGGCGGCTCCGATAGACCGCCCCGACCTCGAGCTCCTCGTACGTGCGACTCACGCCGGAGATCATCGCAGCGATGCACGAGCTCGCCCTCGAGCAGCGGCGGGAGCTCGGAGTGCGCGCACCCTGGCACGTCGGCGACATCACGTGGGGGCTGCGCCAGCACGAGGGGCGCGAGGACGAGTGGACGATCCGCGTCTGGAAGGACGGCGACCGCACCGTCGCCTGGTCGTGGTTGAAGGGAGATCGCGGGCTGCTCGAGTTCGACGTGCGGCGCGACCGGCTCGACCTCCTCGACGAGATCCTCGTCGATCCCGAAGCGCGCACGGCGGTCGCGTTCGAGGACGACGACGAGGTGCGGGCGGCACTTGAGCGCAATGGCTTCAGCGAGCCAGGCGACGCGCACGTGAACCGCCAGGGCCCGATCATGCACTTCCTAACCCGCGACCTTCACGAGCCTCCCCAGCAGGCGCCGCTGCCCGACGGCTTCCACTGCCGGACGGTCGAGCTGGACGACCTCGCGGAGCGCGTCGCGATCCACCGCGACGTCTGGGCGCCGTCACGCCTGACCGAAAGGAGCTTCGCGACCGTCCAAGCGTCATGGCCGTACCGGGCTTCCCTCGACTGCGTCGTCGAGGCGCCCGACGGCCGTTTCGCCGCGTACTGCCTCATCTGGCCCGACGACGAGAACCGCGTCGGCGAGCTCGAGCCGGTCGGAGTGCGAGAGGAGTTCCGCCGCCGCGGTCTCGGCGCGGCCGTCTGCACGTTCGCGCTCCGGCGGCTGTACGAGGAGGGCGGCCGGGAGGCGATCGTGTACTGCGTCACCGAAGCTGCGTGCGGGCTCTACGAGTCGATCGGCTTCCGCCGCCACGCGACGCTCGTCGGCTACTCGCGCTTGCGCTCCTCGTCGAGTGCAGACTCGAACGCCGACTCGATCTGACGCTCGACATAGGCGTTGATGCGTTCCGAGAAGCGCGCCGCCATCTGCTCCTTGCTCGACCGGCCGTCGGGTGGCGCCGTCTTGAGCGGGCGATCGGGGACGCTGCGGCCGTCGATCGTGAGCTCGTAGATGTGTTCGTGCTGGACGTCCTTGAGATGCTGCTCCCCGAGGTCGTGGACGGCGACGCCGTCAGGGAGCTGGTTGCCGAGCAGCGCGCGCGTGGTCTCCGAGAGCAGGATCTGGCCGCCGTGCCCGGCCGCGGAGATGCGCGCCGCGCGGACCACGTCGAGGCCGAGGTAACCCTCCTCGCCGACGTGTGGCTCGCCGGTGTGCACGCCCATACGCACGAGCAGCTCCCGTCCGCCCGGCCACTCGTGGTCGCGCAGCGCGCGTTGCGCGTCGACCGCGGCGGCCACGGCGTCGCGCGCACGAGGGAAGGAGAAGAAGAACGCGTCGCCCTGGGTGTCGATCTCCGTGCCCTCGCGGGCGCCGAACGTCTCGCGCACAAGCCGCCTGTGGTCGCCCGAGACGCGCCCGAACTCCTCGTCGCCGAGCTCCTGGAGTAGCTGTGTCGAGCCCTCGATGTCGGTGAAGACGAAGGTGACGGTTCCGCCGGGCAGCTGTGACATCGCGCCTACGCTACCGAGGTGAACCGGCTCGCGCAGGAGACGAGCCCCTACCTCCTTCAGCACGCCGAGAACCCGGTCGACTGGCAGCCCTGGGGAGCGGAGGCGTTCGACCGCGCCCGCGCGGAGGGCAAGCCTGTGCTCGTCTCGATCGGCTACTCCGCCTGCCACTGGTGCCACGTGATGGAGCACGAGTCGTTCGCCGACGACGAGACCGCGGCCCTCATGAACGAGCTCTACGTGAGCATCAAAGTAGACCGCGAGGAGCGGCCGGACGTCGACGCCGTCTACATGGACGCGGTCGTCGCGCTCACCGGACAGGGCGGCTGGCCGCTCACAGCTTTCCTCACGCCGGACGGCGAGCCGTTCTTCGGGGGCACATACTTCCCGCCCGAGCCGCGGCACGGGCTGCCCTCGTTCCGGCAGGTGCTGCGGGCGGTTGCGGACGCGTACCGCGAGCAGCCCGAGGACGTGGCCGCCCAGGCCGACGCGCTCGTCGGAGCCCTGCGCCAGTCGGCCGAGACAGAGCCCTCTCGCGAGCCTCTCACCGAGGTGCTGCTCGCCGAGGCCCAGCGGGTCCTGCTGACTCAGCTCGACCGACGCTGGGGCGGCTTCGGCCACGCGCCAAAGTTCCCGCCGGCGTCGGCGCTCGAGTTCCTCCTCCGGCAGGGCTCACTCGACGCGGTGCGCCTCACGCTCGATGGGATGGCGGCGGGCGGGATGTACGACCTCGTCGGCGGCGGCTTCCACCGCTACTCCGTCGACGCGCAGTGGCTCGTGCCGCACTTCGAGAAGATGCTCTACGACAACGCACTGCTCGTCCCGCCGTACCTCCACGCGTGGCAGGTCACGGGCGAGGAGCGGTATCGGCAGATCGCGGAGCAGACGCTCGACTACATGGTGCGCGAGCTGAGGCTGCCGGGCGGCGGCTTCGCCTCGTCGCAGGACGCGGACACCGACGGCGTCGAAGGGCTCACGTACACGTGGACGGTCGAGGAGGGCGCGCCGCCCGGGCTCCTGGAGCCGTTCGAGCACGGCCGGTCGATCATCCGCGGCGAGCTGGACGACGACACGCGCGCCCGGCTGCTCGAGATTCGCAGCCACCGGCCGCAGCCGGCCCTCGACGACAAGGTCATCGCGTCCTGGAACGGGCTCGCGCTCGCGGCCCTCGCGGAGGGGGCGCGGCGCCTCGACCGCCCCGACCTTCTCGCCGCCGCGTCCGAGCTCGGGGAGTCGCTCGCCGTCGACCCGCTCTGGCGGACGCTCCGCGACGGCCGCGCGAAGTATCCCGCCTACCTCGAGGACTATGCGAACGTCGCGCACGGCCTCTACGAGCTGCACGTCGCGACCGGCGACCTGCGGTGGCTGCGCGAGTCGCGGCGGCTCGCGCTCACCGCCGTCGAGCTCTTCGGCGATCCGGAGCGCGGCGGCTTCTTCCTCGCGCCGGCGGACGGGGAGCAGCTCGTCGCCCGGCAGAAGGCCTTCGACGACAACCCGACCCCGTCAGGCAACTCGATGCTTGCCTTCGTTCTCCTCCGGCTTGCGCGAATCTGGGGTGACGACGAGCTCGAGCGGCAAGCGACGGGCGCGCTGCGTCTCGTGCGGGACCTGCTCACACGAGCTCCGACGGCCTTCGGCTGGGCGCTCTGCGCTCTCGACCTCCACCTCTCGCAGCCGCGCGAGCTCGCGATCGTCGGCGATCCGGCTTCGGACATCGCGCGTGCCGCGCTGCGCGACTTCGACCCGAATGCCGTTGTCGCCTTCGGGCCGGCGGACGACGTGCCGCTGCTCGAGGGAAAGACACTCGTCGACGGTAAGCCCGCCGTTTACGTCTGCGAACGCTTCGCCTGCCAGGCGCCTGTCACCGACGCAACCGCGTTGGCCTGAAACGCCGAGGAGGAGCCGGAGCTCCCCCTCGAACGATTCGGCGTGCGGCTTAGTGCAGGCCGCTGAAGATCTTGCCAGTGGCGTGCCAGTCGCCGCCCGCGCCACCGCTCCACTTGATGATCTTGAGCTGCTCCATCGGGAACGTGCGCTTCTTGGACGTCTGGACCGTCATCCCCGGATAGATGAACGGGTTGTTCTTCTCGTTCAGGCTCCGCAGGGCATGCATGAGGCCGGCGCGGGTCAGGTTCTTGCCGGCGTGGTTGAGCGCGTCCGTGAACGTCCAGGCGGAGGCGAGCCCGTAGATGATGTTGCCGTCTCCCAGCGCGAGGCTCTGGTCGAGGGCCGGCGCGTACTTGTGGATGATCGCCTTGGCGAGCTTCATCCCAGGCAGGTTCGCCTGCGTCGTCGAGCTGGCGGTGTACACGGTGGAGACGACACCGTTCAGCGTGGCGCCGTTCTTGGCCGCCGTGAGCATGAACAGGCGGTTCGCCGAGACGTTGTTGAGGATGGTCAACGGATTCCAGCCCGGGATGTGGGGCACCGTTGCGAGTGCGGCGATCGATGCGGCGGGTGTCGCGAAGATGACCAGCGTGTCGGCGCCGTGGGCCGCGATCGCACCGACGTGTGCCCCGACGACCGTCGCCGGGTCGGTGACGTTGTACGACTCGGTGTCGACGATCTGCCCCGCGTGGCTACCCAGCCCCGTCTTCAGCCCGCTCAGGTAGTTCTTGCCGTAGGCGTCGTTCTGGTAGAGCACCCCGATCTTCGCCTTCGGCTTGTTCTTGAGGATGTACTTCGCGTAGAGCTTTGCCTCGCCCGGATAGGACGGTTGCCAGCCCATCGTCCACGGCTTCGTCGAGCCCTGGCACGAGTGGTGGACGCAGTTCCCCCAGTACGCGTCGCCGGTGGCGAGGAGCACCTGAGGAACCTTGCGCTGGTTGAGGTAGCCCCACGTGGAAAGGCCGGGGGCCGTCCCGAGGCTTCCGACGATCGCGAAGACGTGATCCTGCTCGACGAGCTGCTTCACGGCCGGCACGGTCTGCGCCGGGTTGTACGAGTCGTCGATGGTCTTGTCGTTGATCTTGCGCCCGAAGACGCCGCCCTTCGCGTTGACGTACGCGTACCACGCCTGCTCCGCCACGGGGATCGTCTTGTACAGCGCGGCCGGACCTGTGTACGGGAACGTGCCGCCGATCAAGATTTGTTTGCTGGACACTCCCGGCGTGCCCTGGGGCGAGGCCCCAGCGACGCCGGCTACCGCTGCTGTGACGAGAAGCGCGCCAAGCAACGCTCCGAGCTTCCTACGGTTGAAAGCCATTCTCCCTCCTGCGAATGGTTCGTCGGTCAGGTTGTGTCCGGTGAGACGAATTCTGCCGCAGTTTGATGGACATTGACTCGCGGTTCAAGCGCGGGCGAGGCGGCGTAAGCGGGCGAGCAGGCCGGCAAAGCCGTCGGGCACGAGAAGCATGACAAGGATCACCGCCGCGCCGAAGACGACGTCGCGACCGTGCTCGGCACCGATCACCGGCACGCTGGTCGAGATCTGCGGAAGCAGCCCCACGAACGCCGCGCCGGCGAGGATCCCCCAGAGCGAGCCCAGCCCCGCGATCGCCACTCCGATGAGCAGCTCGAGCGAGAGAAACACGTCGAACTCGCTCGGCTGCGCGAAGCCGTTCGTCGCCAGGACAAAAAGGGAGCCCGCGACGCCCGCGTATGCGGCCGAGATGCCGAACGCGAGAGTCTTGTACACCGGCAGTTCCACCCCGGAGGCGACAGCCGCGATCTCGCTGTCCCGCACCGCACGGAACGCTCGTCCGATGCGCCCACGCAAGATCAGCCAGGCGAGCACGAACAGGATCGCCGAGGCCGTCCAGGCGGCGGCGTAGATCCAGAGATTGTCGACCGTCCGCGACGATTGCACGCCGCCGCTGCCGCCGAGGAACTTCGAGTACTGGAGCGGGATCTGCGGAATGGAGATGGCGAGTGCGAACGTCACGAGCGCCAGATAGACGCCCGAGAGTCGGAGGGCGGGGAGGCCGACGATCAGGCCGACGACGAAGCAGATCGCAAACGCGACGACCATTGTGAGGACGAGGTTCGTGTGGTGGTCCCGCGACAGGACGGCTGTCGTGTAGCCGCCGATGGCCATGAACGCTCCGTGGCCGATCGAGATCTGGCCCGTGTAGCCCGTGAGGATGTTGAGGCCGAGGATCGCGATGAAGAAGATCCCGACCTGCGCGGCGAGCGAGACGTGGTAGTCGCTCAAGAGGAACGGCAGCGCGCAGAGCACTCCTGCGACCGCGAGGACCGTGACGAGACCGGGGAGGTTCCTCATACGCGCCGAACCTCCCGGCGGCCGAACAGCCCCGACGGCTTGACGAGGAGGACGATGAGCAGGACGAGGAAGGCAAAGGGAAGCTGGAGCTCCGAGCTGATCTGGGGCACGTAGCCGATCACTAGGCTGATCGAGACGCCGATCGTGAGGCCGCCGACCACCGCTCCGGCCGGGCTCTCGAGGCCGCCGAGGACTGCGGCGGCGAAGGCGTAAACGAGGATCGACTGCATGAGCGTCGGGGAGAGGAAGAGCTGCGAGGGCTCGGCCATCAGCCCGGCGACGGCTCCCAGCACCGCTGCGAGCCCCCAGCCAATCGCGAGCATTCGGTCGACGCGGACGCCGACGAGGGCCGCAGCCGCGGGGCGGACCGCCGCCGCACGCATTCCGAGGCCGAGCTTCGTGAACCGGAACAGCGCCCAGACGAGCAGGACGCTGGCTGCCACGACGGCGAGCATCCCCACGTACAGGTGCAGGATCGCGACGCCGCCCAGATTGAACGCGCCGTTGCCGAACGGTGAGGGCATGAACTTGAGGTCGGCGCCCCAGACCCAGTTCACGACGCCGTCGATGAGGATGAACAGCCCGACGGTGACGATCACCGTGGCGATCACCGAGCGGTGCAGCACTGGCCGGATGAGCGCGACCTCGAGCACGAGCCCCAGAGCGAACGAGATGGCAAGCGTCGCGAAAAAGGCCCCCCAGTACGGCAGGCCCCACTGGATCAGCTGGTAGGCGACGTAGGTGGTTAGCATCGCAAGCTCGCCCTGGGCGAAGTTGATGACGTGCGTCGCGCGGTAGATGAGGACGAGCGCCAGTGCGAGGCTGCTGTAGACGGCGCCGCTCGCCAGCCCCTCGACCGTCAGCCGTGCGAAGTTCGTGCTCTGCAAGCAGCCGACGAGCAGGAAGATCGCAGCGCCGAGGAGCAGCACGAGGACCACCGGGAGGCTGCCGACGTCGGTGCGGCGGCTGCGGAAGCTGGGACGCGGGGAGCTCTCGACCGTCGCCATCAGTACCCGAGGTAGCTGCGGCGGATCGAATCGTCGGCCTGCAGCTCCTCGCTCGTGCCCGCGAGGACGACGCGGCCCGCCTCGAGCACGTAGCCGGCATGCGCCGCCTCCAGCGCGAGGTGGGCGTTCTGCTCGACGATGAGCACGGTCAGGCCCTCGTCCTTGTTCATCTGCCGCACGATCCGGAAGAGCTCCGCCACGAGAACCGGAGCGAGACCGAGCGACGGCTCGTCGAGCAGCAGCAGCCGCGGGCGGAGCACGAACGCGCGAGCGAGCGCGAGCATCTGCTGCTCGCCGCCGCTCAGCGTCCCCGCCTCCTGCCGGCGCCGGTCGGAGAGCCAGGGGAAGTAGGAGAAGACGCGCTCGAGCTCCGGCTGGATCGAGCCGCGACGTGTGTACGCGCCGAGGCGGAGGTTCTCCCAGACGGTCAGCTCGGCGAAGGTGCCGCGGCCTTCCGGCACGTGGGCGACGCCGAGCCGCGTGACGGCGGCGGGTCCGAGCCGCCCGAGCGGTTGCCCGTCGAAGGCGATCCGGCCGGAACGCCGGACGGTGCCCGAGACGGCGCGCAGCGTCGTCGTCTTGCCGGCGCCGTTCGGGCCGAGCACCGCGACGATCGATCCCTCCTGGACCGCGAGCGAGATCCCGTGCAACACGTGCACGGGGCCGTAGCGCGCCTCGACGTCCTGGAGCTCCAGCAGCGCCGTCACGCGGCGATCTCGCCGCCGAGATACGCCTCGATCACGGCCGGGTCGCGTTGCACGTCGGCCGGCGCGCCGGCGGCGATCGTGTGCCCGAAGTCGAGGACGTGGACGTGCTCGCAGACCTGCATCACGAGCCGCATGTGGTGCTCCACGAGAAGGATCGTCAGCTCCCGCTCGTCCCGCAGACGACGGATGAGACCGACGAGGTCCTCGACCTCCTCGTGGTTGAGGCCGCCGGCCGGCTCGTCGAGGAGCAGGAGCCGTGGCTTGCTCGCGAGCGCGCGCGCGAGCTCGACCCGCTTGAGCGTTCCGTACGGGAGCCCCGACGCGACGCGCTCCGCGTACTCCGCGATCCCGACGTCGGCGAGCGTCTCGAGGGCGTGGCGCTTCTGTTCCCGCTCGCGCCGCAGCCGCGTCGCGGGATGGGCACCGACGAGGACGTTCTCCAGCACACTCATCCTCGGGAACAGCTCGAGGTTCTGGAAGGTGCGGGCGATCCCGAGCCTGATCACGCGGCTCGGCCGCGTGCGCCGGATCGACCGCCCGTCGAAGACGACGTCGCCCCTGTCGAGCCGGTAGAGGCCGGTGATCGCGTTGAAGGCGGTCGTCTTGCCGGCGCCGTTCGGTCCGATCAACCCCGAGATCGACCCTTCGGCGACCTCGAGGGAGACGTCGTCGAGCGCGACGATCCCGCCGAAGCGCAGTCGCGCGTGGTCGAGCGCGAGGAGCGGCACGGTCAGTCGGCCGCCTGCAGCGACCGGCCGCCGGCGGACTGCATCCCTGCGAGCATCCCGGGCGGCGCGGCGCCGTCGGGGAAGCGGGCGAGCAGCTCCGTGAGGAGCGCGTCGGGCTCCCAACCCTCTGGAGCGTCGAGCAGCTCGCCTGCGCTCCAGCCGTGCAGGACGTTGACGGCGCCTCCCCAGATGTGGATGACCTGGCCCGTGATCGCCTGCGCCTCATTGGCGCAGAGCGCGACGACCACGGCCGAGACGTTCGCCGGGTCGAGCGGGTCGAAGCCCTCGGGTGGAGCGGCCATCTGGAACGTCTCCTCCGTCATGCGCGTGCGCGCATTCGGCGCGAGGCAGTTGACCGTGACGCCGTACCGCTGGAGCTCCTGGGCGGCGATGATCGTGAAGCCCGCGATGGCCGCCTTCGCCGCGCCATAGTTCGCCTGGCCGACGTTGCCGAACACGCCGGAGGGGCTGGACGTGTTGACGACGCGCCCGCGTACGACCTCGCCCGCCTTCGACTGCTCGCGCCAGTACGCGGCGGCGTGCTGGGTCGGCGCGAAATGGCCCTTGAGGTGGACGCCGATCACCGAATCCCACTCGTCCTCGCTCATGTTCACGAGCATCCGGTCCCGGAGGATCCCGGCGTTGTTGACGAGGATGTCGAGCCGCCCGAATTCGTCGATCGCCTGCTGCACGAGCCGTCCCGCGCCGGCGAAGTCCGCGACGTTCTCGCCGTTGGCCGACGCCTCGCCGCCGGCGGCGCGGATCTCCTCGACGACCTGCTCCGCAGGGCCCGGATCCGATCCCTCCCCCGCCACGCCGCCGCCGAGGTCGTTGACCACGACCGTCGCCCCGGCGTCGGCGAGCGCGAGCGAGTGCGACCGGCCGATGCCGCGTCCCGCACCCGTCACGATGGCGACCTTGCCGCTGAGATCCGGCACGGCTGGGAGCTTACTTCGACGCGACCAGCGCGACGCTCCATACGTGGAGCTCGTCCGAGCGGGTGACGTACACGTAGATCGTGTGACGTCCAACCCTGTCGACGCCGTCGGCGCGCAGTGTGTCGAACACCACGCGGTAAAGGCGGGTGCCTGTTCGCCTCAGCGCGCCGGGTAGGTGCTGTCGGAGCGGCCGTCCGGTGGCCGAGACGATCCGCGTGGGGACGCCGAGGCTCTGCGGCGCGAGCAACGCCGCGGCCCTCGGGCCGGGCGTGCCGACGGTCTGCGTCTGTGTCGGCCCGGAAGAGGAGCTCGCCGTGCCGACCGTGACGGTGGCGAAGTCGATGAAGAAGCGCGTCTCGTCGGCGTTCGGCTTCCGCCCGAGCACGCGCTCGAGCAGGATCATGAAGTCCGACTGCTGCGTGCGCGGTGCCTTGACCGTTCGCCAGTCGCTGCTCGGCTGGAGGAAGTAGAGGGGCGTGCCGCTCGCGACGCCGGTCAGCGCGGCGAGAGGCCGGCAGCTGTAGGTCGTGAGCGTCACCTCGCGGCAGGCCGTCCAGGCCGGTACGCCGCGCGGGGGGACACGCTCCGCGCCGGAGGAGCTCGTGGAGCCATCACCGCCTGCAACCGTCTCGATCCGGCTCAGGACGGCAAGTGCGCGGATGAAGTCGTCCCCGACCTTGTCGAGGTCGTCTCGCACGCGCGCGATCTGGTTCGGGTCGGCGCCGCCGGCCTGGGCTTTGTCGAGCGAATCCAGCATCCCCTGCCGCGTGAGGCTCGGCACCCCGTCGACGCGCATCCCGAGCTGGTACGTCCGGTTCCCAGGCGCCATCGTGCCCGTCACATTGCAGACGAAGGTGCCGACCTTCGCGTTGGCGCAGCTGAGTGCCTGGGGCGCGGCACCCTGGTACGTGTCCGACGGGCTGACCGCGAAGCGTGCCGTGTTGCGGTCGTTCGTGTGCAGGAAGGGGAGGAGGTCGAATTGCTGCGCCGCGACCGCGGCTCCCGCCAGGAGCAGGAAGGCCGCGAAGGCGAGCGCGGCGATGGTCTGCCGCCGGCGCCGCGCGACGCGCATTCCGGCCGCGTCGGCGCGCGCCGCGACGAAGAGCGCACCGGCGTTCGCGTCGAGCTCCGGCAGATACAGGTCGAGTGCCCGGGCGACGATGGGGTCACGGTCGGCGATCACTGGAGCACCTCCTCCCCGAGCGCGGCCCGCAGCGAGTCGTGCGCATGGCTCAGCGTCGCCGAGACCGTGCCGCGCCGGACGCCGAGGGCGTCGGCGATGGCCGCGTAGTCGAGGTCGGCGTAGTAGCGGAGAAACAGGGCGTGGCGCTGACGCTCGGGCAGCGCGGCTACGGCGGCCCGGATTGCGTCGCGCTGCTCGTCGACAGCGTCGTCGCTCGCGGTACCGGCTTCCGGCCCCTCGGCAACGCGCGGCGAGCGGGACCGGACGTTGCGGGCCGCGTTCACGACGGCCTTCCAGAGCCACGCCTCGACGGTGCCCGAGCCGCGGAAGGTCCCTCGGCGCGTGAGGGCACGGGTCAGCGCCTCCTGCACCGCGTCCCGGCCTCCCTCGCGGCTGCCGGCGATCGCCGTCGCCACGCGGAGGAACTCCCCCGCGTGCGCGCGGTACGCCGTCTCGATCGTGGCCGCCGTCGCCTCGCGGCGGCGGGGTGAGCGGACGAGGCCGGAGGAGGGGAGCTCGGTCATCTGCCCCTACGACACCGCAGCCGGGCGCCGTGTTTAGTCGCGCTCCAGATAGCCGGGCGAGTCGATCCGCAGGCGGGTCTCGACGTGCGCCTTCACGCGCGCGAGCGTGCCGGCGTGGACGTCGCCTGCCCGGATCCGCGCCGCGAGCTCACGCTGCTCGGCGTCGTCCTCGGGCGGCAGCTTCGCGAGCTCGCGCCGGACGATGCCGAGCGCGTTGAGCGCCACGAGCATCCGGAAGCGCGCGCGGGGATCGCCGAGCGTGGGGAGGACCTCGCCGGCGAGGAACTCCTCGATCGCCTCGGCGAGCTCGTCGGCCGTCGGGCGCTCGGTCACGTGACTCCCTGCGCTTCGAGCAGGTGGCAGATCTCGTGCTCGACCTCGGCGCCGAGCCTGCCGAGGATGGCGAGCTCGACGCTGCGGTCGCGGCCGCTGAGGTGCCGTTGCGCCTGGGTGAGGCAGCCCACCGCCCAGGCCACGTTGCCGGCGAGCTCCCAGTAGTCGAGCTCCTCCGGCCGCACGCCGAAGCCGGTCAGCTCGTTGTAGCGCTCGAGGTACGTCTCGACATCGGCGATCCCGCCGAGTCGCAGCTCGGGCACGCCGAAGCGCCACGCCCGGACGAGCGCGAACGAGAGGTCGCGCGCCGGGTCGTCGAGGTGCGCGAACTCCCAGTCGAGGACGGCGACGAGGCCGTTCTCGTCCACCGCGAGGTTCCCGATCCGATAGTCGCCGTGGACGACGACGGGCTCGCGCCGAGGCAGCCGGTTCTCGCGCAGCCACCAGAGCCCGAGCTCGATCGCCGGGTGCGGCTCGCCGAACTCGTCGAGCTCCTCCACGAGCCGATCGATCGTCGCCTCCTCGAGGAAAGGCAGCTCCTCCGGCGGCAGCGCGTGGATCTTGGCCAGCTCCTCCGCCATCTGCAGCGGCAGGCGCTCAGGGACCTGCATGCGCACGATGCGGCGGCCGATCGTCTCGCCCTCGATCCGCTCCATCACGAAGGCCTCGCGCCCGTCGAGGTCCTCGATGTAGAGGACCGGCTCCGGCACCTTCACTCCCTCCGCGTGCGCCGCTTGCAGCACCTCGAACTCGTGCTTCAGCGAGAGCGTGTGCCGGTGGATCACACCGCCGCCGGCCCGCCGGACGAGGAGGCGCCGGCCGTCCGCGTCCACCGCCCACGCTTCCTTCGAGGCACCGCCGGGCAGCAGCACCGGCTCGGAGACCGGCCCGAGCACCGCCTGGAGCGCCTCGCGCATGTCTGCGATCATCGCGCCTGTGTCGGATCGGCGCGAGCGCGTGCGGGGGTTCATGGAGGAGTACGTCTACCCCAACGAGCAGGCGCTCACGCGGGAGGACGACGCGGCGGACGCACTCGTACGCGACCTGCAGAAACAGGCGAAGGAGGCGGGCCTCTGGGCGCCGCACCTGCCACCCGAGGCCGGCGGCTCCGGCGGCGGCTTCCTCGAGTACGCGGATCTCAACGAGGAGATCGGCCGCAGCTTCATCGCGCAGCTCGTGTTCGGCTGCCAGGCGCCGGATGCAGGGAACGCGGAGATCCTCCACCTCTACGGCACCGACGAGCAGAAGGAGCGGTTCCTCCGCCCGCTCGTGGCCGGCGAGGTGCGGTCCTTCTTCGGCATGACAGAGCCGGAGGTGGCGGGGTCCGACCCGACGCTGCTGCGCGGGCGCGCCGAGCGGGACGGCGAGGAGTGGGTGATCGACGCGCACAAGTGGTTCTCCTCCGGCGCCGACGGTGCGGCCTTCGCGATCGTGATGGTCGTGACGGAGCCGGAGGCCGAGCCGCACCGCCGCGCCTCGATGATCCTCGTCCCGACCGAAACGCCTGGCTATGAGCTCGTGCGGCGGATCCCCGTCATGGGGCACGAGGGGCGCGGCTGGGGGACGCACTGCGAGACGCGCTTCATCGGAGTCCGCGTGCCGCTCGCGAACACGCTGGGCGAGCCCGGCGACGGCTTCCGGATCGCGCAGAAACGGCTCGGGCCGGGACGGATCCACCACGTGATGCGCTGGCTCGGCCAGATGGAGCGGGCGTTCGAGCTCATGTGCACGCGCGCGCTCGAGCGGGAGGCGTTCGGCGGGACGCTGGCCGAGAAGCAGACCGTGCAGAACTGGATCGCCGAGTCGGCCGCCGACATCCAGGCGTGCCGGCTGATGACGATCGAGGCTGCACACCGCCTGGACGAGGGCGACGAGGCGCGGGTCGAGATCTCGCTGATCAAGTTCTTCGCCGCGCGCGTGCTCGGCGAGGTGCTCGACCGCGCGATCCAGGTCCACGGCGGGCTCGGCATCACCGACGACACGCCACTGGCGCTGATGTGGCGCATGGCTCGCGGTGGCCGGATCTACGACGGGCCGGACGAGGTGCACAAGGCCGTCGTCGCGCGCCGCATCCTGCGCTCGTTCTCGGAGGGCGACGGCTGGCGCTTCACGTAACCCTCGAGGGGCAGCGCGTCCGGCTCGAGCCGCTCGAGCCGCGGCACGAGGAGGAGCTCTGGCAGGTGGCGCAGGATCCGCGCACCTGGCGCTGGATGCGCTTCAACGGTCACGACCGCGACGAGTACCGCCGCTGGTGGGCGTCGGTGGACCTGGGATTCGCCCATTACTTCGACGGGGACCTGGTCGGGCACACGAGCTTCCTCAACGACCGGCCGGAAGACCGCGTGGTCGAGATCGGGAACACGTGGCTCAACCCGCGCGCCTGGGGGACGGACGCGAACACCGAGGCGAAGTACCTCCTCCTGCGGCACGCGTTCGAGGACGAGGGGTACCTCCGCGTCGAGTTCAAGACCGACGCCTTGAACGAGCGCTCGCGTCCCGCGCTCGAGAAGGTGGGCGCGGCGTTCGAGGGCGTCGCGCGTAAGCACCAACTCGTGCGCGGCGGCGAGCGGCGTGACTCGGCCTGGTACGCGGTGATCGACGACGACTGGCCGGAGGTGAAGGCGGGGCTCGAGGAGCGGCTGCGCGTGCCGGAGTGAGCGTTCCAGCGTTGCGGGCAGGACTGGTTGACTCATGGTTCAATGCCGTGTCGCTCAGGTAGCGGCTCCGCGATTCCCGCCGCGCCCAGTTCAGTCGGCGGGCCATGAGAAGGGGGAAGAAATGTCTGCCACGCCCACCCCGATTCGGCGGTTGCTCGCTCTCGCCGCCGCCATGTTCTTCGTTGCCGTCGTCGCGGCCGTCGGCGCCGGACCGACCTCGGCCAATCCCGTCAACGGCTCCGACGCGAACGGCACCTATCTGGCCCTCGGCGATTCGGTCGCGTTCGGCTACGTGCCTCCAACCGCCCTTCCGCCGCCCAACTACCTCGACGCCCATTCGTTCGTCGGCTACCCCGAGTTCCTCGCCCAGGAGCTGAACGAGCGCGTCTCGAACGCGTCATGCCCGGGTGAGACGGCGTCGAGCATGCTCGACGCCGGTGCGCAGAGCAACGGCTGCGAGAACTCGCTCGGCTCACCTGTGGGCTACCGGACGTTGTTCCCGCTGCACGCCGTCTACCAGGGAACGCAGATGGAGTACGCGCTCCACTATCTCCACGCCCACAAGCACACTCGTCTCGTCACGATCGACATCGGCGCCAACGATGCCTTCCTGTGCCAGGAGACGACGGCAGATCACTGCACATCCGGTGTCGAGCTGAACGGGGTCGCGAACGAGATCGCCACCAATCTCGCGACGATCTTCCACGAGCTGCGTGACGCGGCCGGCTATCGCGGTCCGATCGTTGCGCTGACGTACTACTCGTTGAGCTACAGCGACCCGGCGACGATCGCGGGCACCGTGTTTCTGGACTCCGTGATCGCAGGCGTCGCGACCGCCAACGGTGGGATCGTCGCGGACGGGTTCGCGGCGTTTCAGGGGCCGTCGCTGGTGGCCGGCGGAGACCCGTGCGCTGCCGGACTGCTCATCAAGCTGCCGGACGGGACCTGCAACATCCATCCGTCGCCGGCCGGCCAGCAGCTTCTCGCAGGTGCGATCGCCACATCGATCGGCGCCTGAGGGACGCACGTCACCCGCGAGAGGTCGCGCAGGCGGACTCTCGCGGGCCTACCGTGCGCCTCTAGTTTGGGGCCATGACCGTCGTCTACCCAGGCCCCGAGGGCTCGCACTCGGATGCCGCCGCTGCAGCCATGTTTCCAGCCGACGAGCGCATCCCGGTGAGCAGCTTTCGAGGTGTCGCCGAAGCCGTGGCGAGCGCGGTCGGCACAGAGGGGGTACTGCCGATCGAGAGTTCGCTTTCCGGAGCGGTGCCTGAGACCCATGACCTGCTGAACGAGTACCCGCTCTCGATCGTTGCCGAGGCGGTGTTCCCGGTCACCCACGCGCTTCTGGCCCC
>DASQCM010000248.1:0-3387 GCA_035634675.1 Gaiellaceae bacterium | reverse complement strand
AAAGCGCCTGCTGTCGTCAAATGAACCCCGCCTCCACTCACCTGCCACGTGGAGGAAGGCGCCAGCACGCCATAGATCCTCACCTCGCGCTCCGAAGTCTAGCCGCTCACGGCAGCGGGCGAGCGCTCAAGAGAATCGCAGTACCCTCGCAAATCACGGGTTACTCCCGGCAGAACCTTCGCGAGCAGCCCACGCCGCGGTGGACTCGACGGCTCGTGCACGACCGCGACGAGATCGGCGACCTTGTCCGCTCCCCGCGGCCGTCAGTGGCGGCCCCAGGACGGCGCCCCGGTGATGACTCCGAGCACGCCGATCGAGACGGCGGCGTGGAGTGCCTGCGAGGCACCCACGCCTGGCTGCTGCAGCGATCGGCAACGCGTCAGCGGCGGAACAATGTGAACAGGACGGCTTCCTGGCGGCCGCTGAGGTCGGCAACGGTCTTGCTGTGCGGGATCCGGCAGCTGTTGAGGACACGGTCGGCTTTCGTGGGGCGGATCCCGGGTAGGGCCAGAAGCGGCACCCGCACCTTCATGTTCTGCGTCCAGGCAGGCGAATCTTCGAGTATCTCCGCCAGCTCCACGCTACCGCCCGCGAGGTCTCGCTCCAGTTGCGCCCACGCATGACGAACCGTGTTCCCGTGGGCGAGTGACTCCAGCCGCTGCTGCTGCGCGAGCGGCACCTCTAGCCGACCGAGCCTTCCATCTGGAGCTGGATCAGCCGGTTCATCTCGACCGCGTACTCGAGCGGCAGCTCCTTCACGATCGGCTCGACGAAACCACTCACGATCATCGCGCTCGCCTCCGCCTCCGTCAGCCCGCGCGACATGAGGTAGAAGAGCTGCTCGTCGCCGATCTTCGAGACAGTCGCCTCGTGGCCCACGTCGACGTCGTCGGCCTCGATCTTGATGTACGGGTACGTGTCCGAGCGCGAGTCCTCGTCGAGGATCAACGCGTCGCAGACCACCTTCGACTTCGAGCCGACCGCGTGCTTGTCCACCTGGAGCAGACCGCGGTACCCGGCGCGGCCGCCGTCTTTGGAGATCGACTTCGAGGTGATGAGGGAGGTCGTGTTGGGCGCGAGGTGGACGACTTTGCCGCCTGCGTCCTGATGCTGACTCTCCCCGGCGAAGGCGATCGAGAGCACCTCTCCGTGCGCGCGCTCGCCCATCAGCCAGATCGCCGGGTACTTCATGGTCAGCTTCGAGCCGAGGTTCCCGTCGACCCACTCCATCGTCGCGTCCTCGTAGGCGACGGCGCGCTTCGTGACGAGGTTGTAGACGTTGTTCGACCAGTTCTGGATCGTCGTGTAGCGGCAGCGGCCGCCCTTCTTGACCACGATCTCGACCACGGCGGAGTGCAGCGAGTCGCTCGAATAGATCGGAGCGGTGCAGCCCTCGACGTAGTGCACGTACGCGTCCTCGTCGACGATGATCATCGTCCGCTCGAACTGGCCCATGTTCTCGGCGTTGATCCGGAAGTAGGCCTGGAGCGGGAGCTCGATCTGGACGCCCGGCGGCACATAGATGAACGAGCCGCCCGACCACACAGCGGTGTTCAGGGCAGCGAACTTGTTGTCGTTCGAGGGGATGATCGTGCCGAAGTACTGCTTGACGATCTCCTCGTGTTCGCGCAGGCCCGAGTCCATGTCGAGGAAGAGCACCCCCTGGTCGGTCAGCTGCTGCTGGAGCTTGTGGTAAACGACCTCCGACTCGTACTGGGCGCCGACGCCCGCGAGGTACTTCTTCTCCGCCTCGGGAATCCCGAGCTTGTCCCACGTATCCTTGATGTCGGCCGGCAGGTCCTCCCACGACTCGGCCTGATTCTCGGTCGGCTTGATGTAGTAGTAGATGTTGTCGAAGTCGATGCCGGAAAGGTCCCCTCCCCAGGCAGGCAGCGGCCGCGCGAAGAAGTAGTCGAGCGCCCGATGGCGCACCTTCCGCATCCAAGGCGGCTCGTTCTTGTGCTCCGCGATCGCTTCGACGACCTCGTGCGAGATCCCGCGACCCGACTTGAAGAAGTAGTCGCCCGCCTCGTCCGGATTCGAGAACCCGTACTTGGCCGCGTAGTCCGCGCCGATCCCCTCGACGATCTCAGTCTCTGTTTGTGCGACCACGACGACCACTTCCCTTCGAAGCGCGAACGGTGGAACCAACGATGGTTCTGTACTAGGGAGAAAGAGCCCTGCGGTCGAACTCTGTTTGCCTCGGTCCCTCATCTCGCGCGCGTTAGATGGCGCGTCGATGCCGTTGGGCCTCGGCCGGCGTCCTGACACGCAGGGCCAGTGCAACCATCCTACTCCCCGCGACCCTGCGAAGGCGCGTTCCGGCCGCCTGGGTGCGGGCTCCGAACCGCGCTACTGTTCCTAGCCCACGAAAGGAAAGTGGTGACGAGGGTCGTGCGGTGTCCAGCCTGCGGCGAGGTGAGCGACGTTTCGCGCTGTCCGTCCTGTGGCGTTGATCGCAGCCAGACCCAGCGCGACCAGGATCAGACGTCGTCGGATCGGGACCAGACGGCGAGTGATCAGGATCAGACGTGGTCGGATCACGACCAGAGCGCCAGCGAAAGCGATCAGCGAAGCGCGACTGAGGATCAGCACGCTGCCGACGATGATCTCGCGGCCGGCGGTGACACGGAGATCCATCGCCGCGGCGCACTGGCACGCGAGCGGTCCGCTCGCGACCGCGCCGTCGTGTCAGCCGTACGGGAGGAGAGTGCCGCGGCGAGGTTGCGAACGGCGGAGGACCGCGATCGGGCTGCGGCTCTTCGTGATCGTGGCGCGGCTGGCCGTGATGAGCTTGCTCGTCTCCACGATCTGGAGGACGACGACAACGCGAGTCGGGAGGACATTCTGTCGCGGTCGAGGCGTGACCGGGCGAGAGCGGCGGCCGATCGGGCCAAGGCAGCCGACGACCGTGTCCGGGCGGCCGCCGACCGGCAGGACGCAGCCCATGAACGCGCTGAGGCGCTCCGCCATGGGACGGAAGCTGCAGACGACCTGAAGGTCGCCGCTACCGATGAATTGACGGGTGTGTGGACGCGCCGCTTCGGCCTCGAGGAGGCGTCCCGCGAGCTCGAGCGCGCGCATCGGACCGGAGCCTCGCTCGTGCTGGCGTTCATCGACGTCGATGGCCTCAAACTACTCAACGACAGCCAGGGCCATCTTGCCGGCGACACCCTGCTGCAACTCCTCGGTGAGACCCTCCGCGCGAACGTCCGGCCCTACGATGTGATCGTCCGCTACGGCGGTGACGAATTCATCTGTGCGATGCCGAACCTCAGCGCGTCCGACGCCAGGGCGCGCTTCGAGAGGATCGCGGCACTACTCACGGCTGCCGACGCGAAGCATTCGGTCACCTTCGGCCTGGCCGAAGCCGAACCCGCCGACACT
>DASQCM010000247.1:0-2949 GCA_035634675.1 Gaiellaceae bacterium | reverse complement strand
CGGATGCCTGCGTAGGCGAAGGCGCAGAAGGCGGCAACCAGAAGGCTCACGCCCACGAGCCCGAGCTCCTCGCCGACGACGGCGAACATCATGTCGGTGTGCGCCTCGGGGAGGTAGTGGAGGCATTCGATGCACTGGCCGAGCCCGCGCCCGGCGATCCCGCCGGAGCCCATGCTGATCAGCGCCTGCACGTTCTGGAGCCCTGCGCCGGTCGGGTCCTTCCACGGGTCGAGGAAGGTCAGGAGGCGATCGCGCCGGTACGGAGACGACCAGGCGGCGATCGCGGCGAGACCGAACACGAGGGCATAAGCCGAGGCGAGCAGGGAGAGCCGCGTCCCCGAGACGAGCAGGATCGCGCCGACCACGAGCAGGAGCGTGAGCGCCGTCCCGAGATCCGGCTCGACGAGCACGAGCACGGCGAACCCGAGCACGAGGAGCCCGATCGGCCGCCAGAGCTCCTTCAGCGTCCCCGGCGGGCGGCGATTCGCGAGGTACGAGGCCGTCCAGACGACGAGCGCGAGCTTGGCGAGCTCCGACGGCTGGAAGACGAATGGCCCGACGTCGATCCAGCGTCGGGCGCCGTTGATACGCGAGCCGACGGCGAGCACGCCCAGGCAGAGGATCAGCGCTGTCACGACCAGCGTTGGTGCCAACGCGCGGATCCGCTCGAGGTCGAGGCGCGAGACGACGAGCAGCAGAACGAGTCCGATGAACGCGTAGATGACCTGCCGCTCCACGTAGCCGAGCGGGTTGGCGTCGCCGAGCGCGGCCGAGCCCGAGGTCGCGCTGTAGACCATCACGAGCCCGAAGAGGACGAGGGCCGCCGTGACCAGCACGAGCATGTTCCACTCGAACTGGAGCGCCTTTTGCCTCACGACAACCCCTGCGCGAGCCTGCGGAACGTGTCGCCGCGCTCCTCGAAGTCCGCGAACTGGTCGTAGCTGGCGCTGGCCGGCGAGAGAAGGACGACGTCTCCGGGCTCGCCGTCTGCCGCAGCGCGCGCGACGGCCGTCGGCAGGTCTCCCGCGCGAACGTAAGTGCGTCCGGCGGCGTCGAGCGCCGTGGCGAGCTCGTCGGTGGCGGCGCCGATGAGATAGATCGAGCGGACGTTTTCGGGCAGCTCGCGGGCGAAGGGCGCGAAGTCCTCACCCTTGAGCGAGCCGCCGAGGATGAGCCGCAGCGGCGCGTCGTAGGCCGCGACGCCCCGGCGGGCGGCTGCTGTGTTCGTCGCCTTCGAGTCGTTGACCCAGCGAACGCCGCGTAGCTCCCGGACGAGCTCGAGCCGGTGTGGGACGCCGGGAAACGTGCGGAGGGCCTCGGCAATCGCATGGTCGGGGACTTCGGCGGCGTGGGCGGCCGCGGTCGCCGCGGCGGCGTTCGCCCAGTTATGGCGGCCGGGGATCAGCGGCTCCGCGGGCAGCGGGTCGTCGGCCGAGAACTCGATCCCGTCGATCCCGAAACCGCGCGGGACGACCTTTGCGCGCGCACGCTCGAAGATCCGGAGCTTCGCGTCGCGGTAGGCCTCGAAGGTGCCGTGCCGATCGAGGTGGTCCGGCTCGAGGTTGAGCAGGACGGCCACGTCGCAGGCGAGCGTGTGGACGTCCTCGAGCTGGAAGCTCGAGAGCTCGCAGACGACCCACGAGTCATCCGCGGCAGCTTCGGCGGCGTCGGTGAGCGCGCGGCCGACGTTCCCGGCGACCTCGACCTGCCGCCCGTCGGCGCGGAGGATGGCGCCGAGCAGCTCGGTGGTCGTCGTTTTGCCGTTCGTGCCGGTGACGCCGATCAGCCGCGCGCCTGCGGGCAGCAGCCGGTAGCCGAGCTCGACCTCGCTCCAGATCGGGATCCCCCGCTGGCGGGCAGCGGCGACGGGCGGTGACTCCGCCGGCACCCCCGGGCTCTTGACGACGAGTTCCACCCCTGCGAGCAACGTTTCCTCCTCCTCCGCTCCGAGTCGGAGTTCGACGCCGGCGTCGCCGAGCCTGCCCGGATCGGCGTCTGGAGAGCGGTCGGCAGCCACGACGTTCACGCCGCGACGCGCCAGCGCCGCCGCGGCCGCGCGACCCGATCGCGCGAGCCCGACGACGAGCGCCCGACGCGGCAGCCAGGCCTCTTCGGGAGAGGACTCGCCGGGACGTGTCCCGCTCACGAAAAACACTCCCCCCCAATGGGGGGCGCAGGTCCCCTGGGGTCAGCGTAGGGGCCGGAAGGTGTCGGAATTGTCGAGGCTTTTTCGAAGATGCGATACAGGTTCGTCGTTCGGCTCCTGCATCCTCAGCCGAGGCGGCCGCTGACGACGGTCTCGGGGCCGACTTCGACGACCTCGACCAGCTCGAACCCGACCACCTCGAGCGAGTGTGCGAGCTCTTTCCCCACCTCCGGGTCCGGTTCTGCAAATGCGGCCCATCCGCCGGTGGACAGCACGCGTGCTACCTCCTCCGCCGCCGCCACGAGCGCGCCGTCCTCCGTCGCGATCCGCCCGACTGCCGCCGCCACCGCCTCGTCCGGCAACGGCAGCACCGGTGTCGACCCCACGAGATACGCCACACCGCTCGCGCCGGCCGCGTGCGCCTCGTCCAGCAGCTCCTCCAGCTCGTCGACCTGCGACCGGACGACGTAGACCCAGCCGTCACCCACCCGCTCGTGCGCCCCCAGGGCGAGCGACCCGTTGCCCAGCACGAGCACGTCCTGCTCCGGCTTCAACCTCGCCGCGTCGAGCAGCGCCCGCTCTACCACGTCCGTGCTCATCCGCGTGCGAAGGGGAAGTAGTAGCGGTAGTAGAGCGCGAAGCCCACCGCGCACAGCAGGCCGGCGACGATCCAGAAGCGCACGGTGATCTTCGTCTCGGACCACGCCTTCATCTCGAAATGATGGTGAATAGGCGCCATCAGGAAGACGCGCCGGCCGAAGCGCTTGAACGAGAAGACCTGGATGATGACCGAGAGCGCCTCG
>DASQCM010000246.1:0-6626 GCA_035634675.1 Gaiellaceae bacterium | reverse complement strand
TGCAGCACCGGAGCAACCCACTCGACGAGCGGAGTGAAGCCGCCAATCGCGCCGTCGGCCCCGATGATCCCCGCGACGAGCTCGACCCGCTCGGCGCCGGGCTGGCCCGGATCCTCCTCCGCCGCCTTGATCGCGGCCGGGTTGGCGAAGGCGAAATCGCCGTCCCTGTCGAAGATCCGCACCGAGGGCGGATGAAGCACGGGCGGACGGAAGACGACGTCGGCGAGCGGGTACTCCGCGTGCTCGCGCGCTACTCCTCCGCCGGCGAAAAAGGACTGCAGCGTCTGCGCAGCGAGCTGGATCACGGTGTCACCTTCGATTCGGCCCGGCCAGCCGCGCTCGAGGAACGGCTCTTTCGGAGAAAACATGCACAACTTCAATGTTTGCCCTACTGGGGTTCCGTGTGGACGACGACGTCGGTTATCTCCGGGCGCTCGCGCCGGATCAGCTCCTCGACCCGGCTCGCGTCGGCGTGTGCGTCCGCGAGCGTGTCGGAGCCGAGCTGCAGCGTGAGGTAGGCGACGAGCCCCTCGTCGGTGTCGACGAAGCGCAGCTCCACCGGATCGACGCCGAGCTCGGAGCGGACGATGCGGCGAACCGTCGCGGCGTCTCCCGCCACCTCTGTTCCGGCGGCCTCCTCGCCGAGCGGCTCGAGGTGCGTCTGCACCGACGACACTTCGGGAACCGCACGCTTAATTGCGCGCTCAACCTGCTCGGCGATCGCGTGGGCCTCCTCGAGCGACAGGTCGCCCGGCAGCTTGAGATGGAGCGAGAGCTCGGTGCCGCTGTCAACCGAGACGACCGAGACGTTGTGCACCTCGCGGACGCGCGGGACGTCGAGTGCGGCGGCGTGTGCGCGCTCGCGCACGTCCGCGTCGTCGGGCCGCACTGGCTCGACGTGGACGACTACGTCCGCCTCCGGCAGCGCCGACTGCACGGCGCGCTCGACCGCGTCGGCCGCCGCATGCCCCTGGCCGACTGCAGCGTCGAAGTCGACGCCGATCACGACGTCCGCAAACACGCGGCCCGCCGCCTGGCGCATCCGCAGGCGCCGCAGCTGCACGGGAGGCGTCACGCCGACGATCGCGAGACGGGCCGCCTCCTCGGCGTCCGCAGGCGCGCGATCCATGAGAACGTCGACGTTCCTGCGCATCAGCCGCGCGGCGGCGACCAGGACGAGCGCGGCGACGAAGAGCGCCGCGATCGCGTCGGCGCGCGGATAGCCGGCGCGCACGAACAACAGTCCTGCGAGCACGGCGAACGAGCCGGCAAGGTCGCTGCCGAAGTGGAGGGCGTTCGACGCGAGCGCCGGGCTCGAGTACTCACGTGCCGCCCGCCACGAGACAACCGTCCGCGAAACGTCGATGCAGATGACGACGCCCATGACGAGCAGCGCGTACCAGGTTGCCGTCACGGCGCTGCTCCCGTGCACGAGATGGTGGATCGCGCGCCAGACGATCGCGATGCTGGCCGCCACGAGGATCGCCCCTTCGGCGAGCGCGGCGAGATGCTCCGCCTTGCCGTGCCCGTACTGGTGGCCGGGGTCAGCGGGACGAACCGCAACCCCAACGGCGAAGAACGTCAGAAGGGCGGCGATGAGATCCGTGCCCGAGTCCGCCGCGGCCGAGATGAGGCCGAGGCTGTGCGTCGCAAGGCCGGTGCCGAGCTTGAGCGCGATCAGCGCGACCGCGGCGAACACCGACCAGAGCGCCGTCTTCCGCTGGGCCTGCACGCGCGGAAGGTTACGTCGAGGACTTACGCGCGAACCGGCTCAGGCGGCCAGATGAGCGCGTCCTGTCGGAACGCGAAGTGGCAGCGCGGCTCGCCTTGCAGCGCGAACGGCGCGATCGTGGCGAGCTCGATCTCCGCCTCCGCCGGGCAGAGCAGCCAGCGGTCGTGGTGCATCTCGGCTCTCCCGTCCACGGTGAAGAGGCGATAGCGCTCGGTCAGAAACGACTCGAGCGAGCCGAGCTTGGCGTGGAACGACTCACCGCTCGCGCGGTAGCGCGCGGAGAAGACCCGGCCGGGTTCGCCGAGCCTCACGCACTCGGCGTCCTGCCAGTCGCCCACCTGCTCGAGCGTCATCCTCGCGTTGAACGCAGGCACGCGATAGACGCGGCGCAGGCCGAGCGACGCGAGCCGGCTCGAGGCGTCGATGCTGAAGAACCAGACGCCCGGCAGGCCGTCGGGGCCGCGGACATAGGTGCGGACGTTGAGCTGGAGGAAGGACGAGATCCCCGGCAGCGGAAGCGCGCCGCGGGCCCGCAGCGAGCGGACGCGGAAGAACATGATCCCGAGCCAGGCGCTACCGTCCTGCTCCTCGAGCTCGAGCTCCTCGGGGATGCGTGGCCGGATCTCATCCGCGGACAGCGGCCAGTGCGCCCAGAACGTGTGCTCCCAGGTCTGGCCCAGCGTCCACCGGCTCTCGGGCGGCGGGAACGGGCGATGCCCGACGCGGCGCAGCGAACGCGCCTGCCGGCTCGCCGCCCGAGCGTCGTCCCACACGGTCACCGCTACAGGTTGCCGCGCAGGGCCTGCTCGCGCTCGATCGCCTCGAACAGGGCTTTGAAGTTCCCCTCGCCAAAGGTCGTCGCGCCGTGCCGCTCGATCACCTCGAAGAACACAGTCGGCCGGTCCTGCGCCGTCTTCGTGAAGATCTGAAGCAGATAGCCGTCGTCGTCGCGGTCGACGAGGATCTTGTGCTCCTGCAGCACCGCGTAGTCCTCCGAGATCTCGCCGACCCGGCTCGGCGCGTCGTCGTAGTACGAGTCGGGTGTCTCGAGGAAGAGGAGGCCGCGCGCCTTGAGCGCCTCGACCGTGCCGACGATGTCGGTGGAGGCGAGCGCGATGTGCTGCGCGCCGGCGCCACCGTAGAACTCGACGTACTCCTCGATCTGGCTCTTGCGCTTGCCCTCGGCGGGCTCGTTGATCGGGAACTTGATCTTCCCCGAGCCGTCCGACATGACCTTCGACATGAGCGCCGAGTACTCGGACTGGATCTGGTCGTCCCCGAAGTGGAGGATGTTCGTCATCCCGAACACGCGCTCGTAGAACTCGACCCAGTGGTCCATCCGGCCGAGCTCGACATTGCCGACGACGTGGTCGATGTTCATGAGCCCGACGCCTGGGCCGGCGTGGCCGTTCTCCGAGACGGAGACGAAGCCGGGCAGGAACGGGCCGCCGTAGTCGGCGCGGTTGACGAAGGTATGGATCGTGTCGCCGTAGGTCGCGATCGCGGAGCGCTCGACCGCGCCGAACTCGTCCTCGTCGCGCCGCGGCTCCATTACGCTGCGCGCGCCGCGCGACACGGCCTCGCGATACGCCTGCGTCGCGTCGGGCACCGTCAGCGAGATGTCGCGCACGCCGTCGCCGTGACGCGCATGGTGCTTCGTGATCTCGTGCTCCTCGCGCAGCGCGCTCGTGACGACGAAGCGCGCGTCCCCCTGCTCGAGGACGTAGGAGGCGCGGTCGCGCACCCCGGTCTCGGGGCCGGCGTACGCCGTCCGGGTGAAGCCCATCGCGTGCTCGTAGAAGAAGGCGGCCTGCTTGGCGTTGCCGACCCAGAGCTCCACGTGATCCCAGCCGAGCAGGGGCATGAAGTCTTCGGCCATGTACCGATTATGCCGGGCCTTCGAGCTCGGCGACACCCGCTCGAGGGCGCTGCCACACCCGCTCGTAGGCGATTCCCGCGAAGATGAACACGCCCCCGACGATCTCGAGCCCGTGGATCGACTCGGAGAGGATCAGGAGCGCGAAGAGCACGCCGAAGAACGGCTGCATGTTGTTGAAGATCGAGGCCCGTGCTGCGCCGACCCGGTCGACGGCCGTGAACCAGAGGATGTTCGTGAGGAAGAGCGGGCCGATGACGGCGTACGCAAAGCCGAGCCAGACCCTCCCCGAGAAGTCGAACTCCTGGCGGCCGAGCTGCGGGATGCTCACCAGGACCAGCGGAACCCATCCGAGGGCGAGCACGACCGCGCTGATCCGGTATGGCGAGTAGCTGCGCATCAGCGGCGCGATCGCCACGGTGTAGCCCGCCCAGGTGACGGCGAGCATGATCGCGAGCAGGTCGCCCTTCCAGCCGGAGACGAGCCCGCCGCCGGCACTGGCCGCAATCAGGGCGACCCCGAGGAAGGTCAGGCTGGCTCCGATCCAGAAGGACCTGTGGACTTCTGCCTGCCGGAATGCGATCGAGATCAGCCCCACGAACATCGGACACGTTCCGAAGAGCAACGACACCGTGGAGGCGTGCGCGAATTCGAGCGCGTAGACGAAGCAGATCTGGTTGACGAAGATCGTCGCCGCTGCGATCCCGACGTACTTCCAGTCGGCGCGCGCGATCCGAAAGGAGCGCTCGCGCCACCACGTGTAGACCCAGAAGATGGCGATCGCCACGAAGTAGCGGATGCTGGCGTACGCGAGCGGAAGCCAGCCGTGCTCGAACATGTACTTCGTGACGGTGACGTTGAGAGCCCAGAGCAGGACCGCGCCGAGCAGCATCGCGTCGACCACGGATAGGCGGCGCACGTTCTCGAACGTACCTTCGTTAGGCTCCGCTCCGATGCCGGAGCCGACCTTCGCAGACGTCGACCAGCTCGTCGGGCCCGCGACGCCGCATTTCGCCTACCAGCTACGCGCGCGCGTGCGCGAGCTCGTCCTCGACCTGCCCGAGGAGCACCCGGTGCGGCGCTACGCGGAGGAGAGGATCGAGCTGCTCGACCGGCTCGGGTACGCCTCGTCGAAGGCCGAGGACGGCCCCCGCGAGCCGCGCTCGCGGCCCGGCTGGAGCGAGCTGCCGAGCTCGGCGCCTGCCGACGAGCCGCTGCCGCGACGATGAGCCTCGAAGGCGCGTCGGTTCTCGTGACCGGCGGGACGCGGGGGATCGGGCGGGCGATCGCGCTCCGGCTCGTCGCCGACGGCGCAGCCCGGGCAGTGCTCGGCTACATGCGGAACGACTCCGCCGCGGAGGAAGCTGCAGCCGTCGTCGAAGAGGCGGGCGCCGAGGCTGTCCTCGTGCGGGGCAACGTCGCCGACCCGCGAACGGTCGAGGACCTCGCCTCGCGCGGGCCGTACCGGGTCGTCGTCCACAACGCGGCGACGGGCGTAATCCGCCCCGCGCTCGAGACCGAGGACAAGCACTGGGACTGGACGCTGGCCGCAAACGCGCGCGCGCTCCTCTCGCTCGCGCGCGCGACGGCGCCGACGATGGAGGAGGGCAGCTCGATCCTCGCGATCTCGAGCCTCGGTGCTCAGCGCGTGCTTCCGAACTACGTCCTGGTGGGCACCTCGAAGGCGGCGCTCGAGTCCGTCGTCCGCTACCTCGGCTTCGACCTCGCGCCGCGCGGGATCCGCGTCAACTGCGTCTCGGCCGGGGTCGTCGACACCGAAGCGCTCGACTGGTTCCCGAACAAGGAGCAGATGCTCGCCTCGGTGAAGCGCACCCCGGCCGGGCGACTCGTCGAGCCCGAGGACGTCGCGGCGGCCATCTCCTTCCTCTGCTCGCCAGACGCGGCGATGATCTGCGGCCAGACGCTGATCGTCGACGGTGGCTACTCGCTCGGGGCGTAATGGAGCCGACCGAGGAGAACCTGCGCGCCTGGGAGGCCGCGCACCGGGCCCGCGCCGAGCCGGTGGAGCTGCCGCCGGTCGTGCAGCGGACGCTCGGCGACCTCACGAAGAAGCGTGTGCTCCACCTTCGTTGCGGCACGGGCGAGGCAACGGCTGCGCTGGCGGAGCTCGGTGCCGTGGCGACCGGAGTCGACGCGCGACCGGCGGCGCTCGAGGCGGCACGCGAGCGCTGGCCGAAGATCCTCTGGGTCGAAGGCGACCCGCAGTCGCTGCCGCGCCAGCTGCGCCGCGGCCGCTTCGACCTCGTTTACTCGGGTGAGGGCGTCCTCGGCCACCTCGACGATCTCGACGGCTGGGCCCTCGGGATCGTGGCGGCGCTCAAGGCCCACGGCGAGCTGCTCATCTTCGACGACCACCCCATCGCAGACTGTGTGGACGGCCTGCTGCGCTGGCGGAGCGACTACTTCCGAGACCCGTCCGACCCCGACAAGCTGTGGCGGATCGGCCAGGTCGTGAGCGCGCTGGCGCGGGCCGGGCTGAAGGTCGAAGCGCTGGAGGAGTACCCGGGCGGCACGTCGCGCCGCCGCCACGACCGCCGCGTCCCGGCGACGTTCCTCCTCTACGCCCGCCGCGCGGCGTAGCCCAGTTTCTCGAACGCCTCGTCGAGCTCGGCGTCCGTGATGGTCAGCGCCGGAGTTGCCTGGATCAGCGAGCCGTCGAGGCCCGCCGGGACTACGAGGACGCCCCGCTCGAGTGCCTCGTCCGCGTTCCCCTGCCGCGCGCGGAGCAGACCGCGGCCGTCCCAGCCCTCGCGCTCGAAGCGATCGCCCGCCTCGCGCACTCGGTCGAGAAGCTTCGGGACCTCCTCGAGGACCACGAGCGCGGCGGCGCAGGCGAGCGGGTTGCCGGCGTGCGTGTGCGTGTAGACGTCCTCGGGGCCCAGGCGCCATACGTCTTCGAGGCCGTCGCGATAGAAGAGCGCCGCCGAGATCGGCAAGCCGCCACCGAGCGCTTTGCCCACGCACAGCACGTCCGCGACCTCCTCCCCGGGCCACATC
>DASQCM010000245.1:0-15692 GCA_035634675.1 Gaiellaceae bacterium | reverse complement strand
GGCGCATCACCTGAAGCCGGTCCCGCTGTCCGGTCAGGACACGACGGCGGCGGGTGTGCAGCAGATCCTCGCCGGCTGGCAGTCGGGCACGGTCTACAAGTACGTGCCGCTCGAGGCGAACGCCGTGGCCGCGGCCGCGGTCGCGCTTCTCCACCACAAGACGCCGAAGGCCAACAGCTTCCGGATGAACCAGGGGAAGAAGGAGCCGACGCTCATCCTCCCGGTGACCTGGATCACGAAGAAGAACTACAAGCAGCTCTTCGCCCAGGGGTGGCTGAAGAAGAGCGAGGTGTGCATCGGGCAGTACAAGAAGTTCTGCAAGTAGGAGTAGAGCGTCCCGTGTGAAATGGTGGGGGCGTCCAGACCGGGCGCCTCCACCATTGCTCTCTCGCCCAGGAGAGGTCATCGATGAGCGATACGCCACTACTTCTCCAGCTGCAGGGAATCACCAAGGCCTATGGGTCGGTCCAGGCGCTCGACGACGTCGACTTCGAAGTCCGGGCAGGAGAGGTGATGGCGCTTGTCGGCGACAACGGCGCCGGCAAGTCGACGCTCGTCAAGTGCATCGCCGGCACGCACTCGGCCGACAGCGGCCGGATCCTGTTCGAGGGGAACGAGGTGCAGATCCACGGGCCGAAGGACGCAGCCAGGCTCGGGATCGAGGTCGTCTACCAGGATCTCGCCCTCTGCGACAACCTCGACGTCGTCCAGAACATGTACCTCGGTCGTGAGCTCAACCGAGCCCAGATTCTCTCCGAGGCGCCGATGGAGCAGCACACCATCGAGACGCTCAAGTCGCTGGCCGTGACGACGATCAAGTCGGTGCGCCAGACGGTGGCGACGCTCTCCGGCGGACAGCGCCAGTCCGTGGCCGTCGCGCGCGCCGTCATGTGGAACTCGAAGCTCGTCGTCCTCGACGAGCCGACCGCGGCTCTCGGCGTCGCCCAGACCGAGCAGGTTCTCGACCTCGTGCGCCGTCTCGGCCAGCAGGGGCTCGGTGTGATCCTCGTCTCGCACAACCTCCACGACGTCTTCGAGACGGCCGATCGGATCACCGTGCTCCGCCTCGGGCGTAATGTCGGCGTGTTCGAGCGCCGCGAGACCACTCAGCAGGCGGTGGTCGAGGCGATCACGGCCGGCGTGCCCACCAAGGTTTCAGGCGTCACGTCCGCAGCGAGCGCGGGGGGCGGCGCGTGACCTCGGCCGAGATCGTCGGCCAGGATCACGGACCGCCGCCCCTCGAGGAAGAACAGCTTCCCGGCGGAATCCGCGGCGCCTGGGAGCGCACGAAGCTCAACGTGCGTACCGGCAACCTCGGTCCCGTCCCGATCATCGTCGGCGAGATCGCCGTCGTCATCATCTTCGGCTTCACGGCGACGAACTTCTTCACGTCGACCAACTTCGTCAACCTGATCACGCAGACCGCGGGCACTTGCATGCTCGCCTACGGCGTCGTCTTCGTGCTCCTGCTCGGCGAGATCGACCTTTCGATCGGCTACCTCGCCGGCATCGGTGCGCTGATCGTCGCCGAGCTCCAGCTCCCGGGCAGCAGCTGGCAGGTGAACGGGCTCATCGCGATGCTCATCGCTGTCGTCGCCGTCGCGGGGATCGGCGCCGTCCAGGGCTCGATCGTGGCGTTCGTCGGCGTTCCCTCGTTCGTCGTCACGCTCGCGGGCTTCCTGATCTGGCAGGGCGTGATCCTGAACAAGCTCGAGCAGAAGGGCACGATCATCATCCAGGACCGCTGGATCAACTACACCGATCTCTACACCTTTTCGCCGTTGGGCGGCTGGGTGATCGCCGCGCTGGTGACCGCGCTCTACCCGCTCAGCATCCTGTACAAGAAGATCGTCGCGCGCGGCACGCAGATCGCCCAGCAGAGCTGGACGATGGCCATCCTGAAAACGGTCGGTCTCGGGATCGCCGCCTTTGGGACGGTCGCGATCTGCAATCACGGCAAGATCATCGAGACGCCCCTGGGACTGCCCCTCGCCGGCGTGCTCATGGTGGTCTTCTTCGTGCTGCTGACGTTCCTCGCGAAGTGGACGACGTTCGGCCGGCACGTGTACGCGGTGGGCGGCAGTGCTGAGGCGGCGCGCCGCGCCGGGATCAACGTGCCGCGAATCCGCGTCCTCGTGTTCGCGCTCTCGGGCGCGATGGCGGCGATCGGCGGCATCATCTTCGCGGCCCAGGTCAACTCCGTCGCGCTGACGTTCCCGCCGGGCAACCTGCTCCTGAACGCGATCGCCTCCGCCGTCATTGGCGGCGTCAGCCTCTTCGGCGGCCGAGGCGAGGTGCGCGGCGCCCTGCTGGGTGCGATCCTGATCGGCACCCTGCAGAACGGCCTCAACACGCTGAGCATCTCGAACGGCTGGATCTACATCGTCACGGGGCTCGTGCTGCTCGCTGCGGTGACGCTCGACACGTTCGCGGTCCGGCTGCAGGCACGCTCCGGCCGCTAGCGCCGGAGCTTCTCCAGCACGAGCCTTGCGACGCGCTCGCCAAGCGCCCGGCCGGCGACGGTGTCTGACGGAACGTCGATCCCGGATGTCACCGCTGCCGTGCTTGCCCGTTGCATCTGACTCGCGTACGAGTGGCCGGTCAGCGCGCCCAGCACCTTGCCCGCGGCAGAGGCGAACGTGCTTCCCTCGGCGACGCCGCCGGGCGATGCCGGTGTCGCGGCGGGCGGCGACCAGGCCGCGCCGTCGATCCAGTGTCCCCTCGAGAGCACCTCGACCTTGCCGTCGCGGAGCTCGACCAGGCCCGGGACGAGCGGGAGGCCGTCGGCGCTGTAGTGCGGCTTGCTCCGCTCGCTCGACTGGCCCTCGAATGCCAGATAGCGGATCATCGAGATCGGGCGCGGCGCCTGGTAGGCGCGCTTGGCTCCCCAGGTGGCGACTGCAGCGTCGTTGAGCGCGGCGCCGAGGCCGAGGTAGAGACGCACGTCCGCCGCGAGATTCCCGGTCGCCTCATGCGCGGCGAACGAGCCCCAGTCGAGCGGCGACCAGGCGGATGACGTCGATCCTCGCACCGAGCTCGCTCGCAGGACGGCGACCGCCGCCCGCTTGTACGTAGCGCCCGAGGGGTCTCCGAGCGGCGAAGGGCCCGTCGCGATCGGCAGGCCGCGGCGGGAGCGCGGGAGCGCGAAGCTCCGGACATGCCCCCACTGTGCGCCGACGAAGCTCTGTACGTCCGCCGGGACTGATGTCAGGCCCGCCGACTTCGTGCCGAGGGCCAGCGGCTGCCAGAACGTCGCGTCCTCGACGGTGGAGACGGCTTCGCGGACGATCAGGGGCTGGTTGCGGGACGTGAAGGTCGGATCCGCGAAGTGCAGCGACTCGTTCGAGCCGTCGTGTCGACCGGCAGCGATTGCAGAGGCGGCGATCCGGTTCCCGAGCGCGGCCGGCGAGTTGCCGGTCGTCACGGTGAAATCGGGCGAGTAGCAGAGCGCGCGCAGCTCTCTCGTCAGCAGGGCGAAGGTTTGGCTCAGGTTCGAGCCGAAGGACGCCTGCCAGAGCAGGACACGGTACGCCGCGTAGCTGATCGCCGCATCGCGCGCGGGCGCGGCCCTCGGTGCGGACGCCAAAGCATTCGACATCGCGGCGGAGAGGTCGAAGAGGCCGCGCGCCTGAACCGGCTCGCTCGCTGCCCCGGACCTGAGCGCGTCTACCGCGGTCTTCTCCCAGACGGTCGCGATCGAGCGGTCGCCGGTCGCCGGCGTGCAATTCGCGATGCGGTACGACGCAGGGGCCGCCGCCTTCGGGATTCGCGGCGGTGGGACGGTGATCTCGACGATCCGGTCGGTGCGAACGTCGTGCAGGACGATGTCGCGTCCCCACGGATAACGAACGGTCAGGCGCTCGACCCTCGTCGCGTCACCGAGGCCGAAGTGGATGCGCTCGTCCTCGGAGGAGAGATAGCTGCTGCCGGCTCGGACTTCCTGCGAGAGGCTCGCCTTCCCGAGATCGACCGTCACCACGGCCCCCGGGCTGAACCGCGAGAGCCTGACGTCGAGCCAGTGACCGACCGGGCCGCTCGACTTCAGCAGGAGGAGCTTCCCGCCGATCGAGTTGACCGCGACCTCCATCCGGCCGTCGTTGTCGACGTCGGCCGCCGCGAGCCCGCGCCCGTTCACGCGCAGGCCGCTCGGCGCGAGGCCCCGCGCCACGCCGTATTGCGTCCCGCCCTGGTCTCCGACCGGCGCGAGCACCTTCAGCGGCCCCGCGTCCTTCTTCAGGCTCTTGACGGGGATGCCGCCGGTCGCGAGCACGAGGTCGGAGCTGCCGGAGTTCGTCAGGTCGACGAAGGTGTCGCCCCAGCCCACGAAGTCGCTTCCGAGCGCCGGATCGAAGTCGGGCCGCGCATCGGCGAACGTCCCTGCGCTCTCGCTCGTTCTGGCGAACGCGGCCGACGGCTCGTGGCGCGAGTTGGTGACGAACAGGTCGAGTGGGCCGTCGGCGCCGCCGACCGCGACTCCCATGCCGGCGTACGGATCCGCGACGCTCGAGGCTGCGGCACGGTTCTCAAAGCGGAAGCCCAGCCCGGCCGGGTCGGCCTTCGCTCCGCCCGGCCACGGCACGTTGACGTAGAGCTGGTTCGGATCCTCGTCGTTCGCGACGTAGAGGTCCGGGCGCGAGTCGCCGTTGACGTCGACGAAGGTCGCGCCGAGACCGTGGGAGAAGTCGGACGCCTCGAGGCCCGCCTGGACCCCGACCTCGCGGAAGCGGCCGTTCCCCTCGTTCAGGTACAGCAGGTCGCGGACGCCGACGAGGTTCGTCGGGAAGCCGGCGAGCGAGTTCGGCACGGGGTCGTACGGGCGCGCGTAGCCGGCGACGAAGACATCGGGACGACCGTCGCCGTTGACGTCCGCGATGGCGGCGCCCGTGTACCAGCCGGACGCGGTCATTCCAGCTGCCCGTGCGCCCTCGGTGAACGTGCCATTGCCGTTGTTCCAGAGCAGCTTGATTCCGTCCGCCGTCGTCACGACGAGGTCGGGGCGGCCGTCGCCGTTCAGGTCGCCGGCGACGCAGCCGTCGCCCTGCACCGCGAGCCCTGCGTGCGCGGCCCCGGTGACGTTGCGGAAGCGGCCGTGTCGGTTCTCGAAGAGCTCGGTGTGCGGCAAGCCGCCGTGCGTCTTCCACCGGGCCGTGTCGGCGCTCGCATAGGAGTTGACCGCGAACAGGTCCTGCCAGCCGTCGCCGTTGTAGTCGAGCCAGCAGACTCCGCCGCCCATCATCGCCGTGTAGTCGTTGGAGACCCCGTACCGGAACGAGCCCTGCCGGAAGTCGAGGCCGGACGCCGGTGCGATGTTGGTCAGCCGAACGCCGCGCAACCTCGAGCTCACCCGCGCCGGAGCGGTCACGATCGGGGCCGTCCCCACGGCGGAAGGCAGCGCCCACTGTCCGCTCCCGGTCTGGTGCAGGTGGTAGGTGAGCCCGGCCTGCTGCACCGTTGCCGTCGGTGGGCCCTGCTCCTCGCCCTGCACGAGCCAGATCCGGACCGGCCCTGCCGCGGACGGCTTCGCGGCGAGCAGGTCGTGCGTGATCAGCTGCGCCGTGTGGAGGTCGAGCTTCGTCTGCACGCCCTGCGCCGGCAGGATCGTGATCGGCGGGAGCTTGCCCGGCGGCAGCGCGCGAGAGGCACCTGCGCTCGCCGGCCCGTTCCCGAAGACCATCGCCGCCGCGGAGACGGCCACCGCTGCGGCCGCGACCCCGACGACGAGCCGCCGGTTGATCGGCCTCCGGACGAGGCGCAGCAGCGGTATTGCGAGGCAGACGATCGCGAGCGAGCCGAGCAGCGCGACCTTGGCCGCGTACTCGGAGACCGTCGGCGCAATCAGCGCGCCGGCGAGCAGGCCGAGCGAGATTGCGTAGACGAGCCGGGCCGTCGGCGAGCGCGGCGCCGTCTTGGGGTCGGTGATCATGAAGAAGAGGAACACGAGCACTTCGGGCGAGGTGATCAGCACCCACCACAGCTGGAAGCCGGAGATCGGGCCGAGGTGCCAGCGCGCGGTCATCGTGTGGCCGGCGAGCGCGAGCACGCCGATCGCAGCGGCGAACGTCACCCAGAAACCGACTGCCACCCGCAGCAGCTTCAGCCGGCGGAGGATGGCGAATCCGCCGGCGACGATGATCGCGAGCGCCAGGGCCAGCCAGACCGACATCGGGCCCCACCAGAAGTCGAGCGGCGCGGCCTTGGTCCGCGGGAGGAGCAGGAAGCAGAGGACGAGGCCGATGTTGGACGGATTGAAGATGTGCTCCCCGCGCCAGCGGATCACGTACTTCGAGAGGAGCGCGACCGCGGCCGTCCCGACAAAGATCCACCAGCCGCGCAGGCTCCACCAGTCGCCGTGCACCGTGCCCGGGACACGCAGCACGAAGGCGACGCCGTTGCCGGTCAGCGTCGCACTGGCCGGCCAGAGGATGACGTGCTGCTGCCGCATCGCGATCCCGATCTCGAGCGCGGCCGCCGTGCCGATCGCGAGCAAGATCTGCGCGATGGAGAGCTCGAAGTGGAACCCGACCTGCCCGATGACCTGCAACGAGATGATGACCGCGGCCAGGTGGAGCCGCGGATCGCCGAGCTTCGGCAGCAGCACCGGATACGGCCTGCCGCGGATCGTGAACGTGGGGCCCGAAGGCGCCGGTGCGGCATGCGCGCTCATTCGCGCGCCCCATGCTAGTGCGCTACGGAAGCATTTCTAGAGTGAGACGGCCGCGCCGGTCGTCGCCGACCGGTGCAGCGCCTCGAGCGCACGAGCCTGCCCCAGCGCGTCGTCCCGGCCGAGAAGCAGTTCGGCCTCGCCGCGGATCGCGTCGCTGACGTTCTCGAGCTCGAGCCGGTACGAGTCGACGGGGTCGAGCTCGATCCGGTCGACCTGTCCGTCACTCCGCACCTCGATGACCGGATCGACGCAGTGCCAGGGATCGTCGAGGAAGAGCGAGCCCTCGCTGCCAACCGCTTCCAGCGCGTCGCGCTCCACGAGCGCGGTGCCGCAATCGAAGGCGGCCAGCACATCGCCCGGGAAGCGCAGCGTGCCGGTGAAGACCCAGTCTGTTCCCGACGGCCCGTACCACGCCTCGCCCCAGACCCGCTCCGGCTCGCCGCCGAGCAACCGGGAGCCCGAGACGTTGTAACAGCCGACGTCCATCAGGGCTCCGCCCTCGACGTCGGTGCGGAGGCGGATATTCTCCTGGTCGTAAAGGCCGTACGAGAAGGTGGAGCGGATCAGCCTGAGCTCGCCGATCGCCCCGTCGCGGACGAGCTCCTCGAGGGTCGCAGTCTGTGGATTGTGGCGGTACATGAACGCCTCGCTCAGCAGGCGCCCCTGGCGTTCGGCGACGTCGAACGCCTCCGCGGCCTGCTCCGCGTGACGGGTGAACGGCTTCTCGCAGAGGACGTGCTTCCCCGCCTCGAGCGCCTTGATCGACCACTCGACGTGCAGCGTGTTCGGGAGCGAGATGTAGACAGCCTCGATCTCGGGGTCGGTCAGCAGGTCTTCGTACGAGCCGTAGGCGCGCGGGATCTCCCATTCCTGTGCGTAGGCGTCGGCTCGGGTCTGATCCCGGCTGGCGACCGCGACGAGGTCGACCTTGTCCGACGCGTACGCGCCGGGGATGACCTTGCGGTTGATGTCGGCGGTGGAGACGATGCCCCACTTCACGGGCGAAGCCACGGCCCTACTATCTCGCAGTGGCGGCAATCGGCGTCGGGATGCTCGGCTACGCCTTCATGGGCAAGGCCCACTCGAACGCGTTCCGGAAGATCCCGTACATCACATGGCCACCGCCGCTGGAGCCCGAGCTGATCGGCATCGCCGGCCGGAACGAGGAGGCGGTCGCCGAAGCTGCCCGCCGCTACGGCTGGGAGTACGCGACCACCGACTGGCGGGATCTGATCGCGGACGAGCGGATCGGGTTGTTCGACAACGGCGGACCCAACTCCCTCCACGCCGCGCCCACGATCGCGGCAGCGCGGGCAGGCAAGCACGTCGTCTGCGAGAAGCCGCTCGGCCGGGACGCGGACGAGAGCTACGAGATCTGGCAGGCGGTGGCCGAGACCGGCGTCCGGCACATGTGCGGCTTCAACTACCGGTTCGTCCCGGCAGTACGGCTTGCGCGGGAGATGGTGGACGCGGGCGAGCTAGGCGAGGTGCGCCATTTCCGCGGCCGCTACCTGCAGGACTGGGGCGACGATCCTTCGCTCGACACGTGGCGATTCGACGCGGACGCCGCGGGCTCAGGCGCACTCGGCGACCTGATGACGCACGTTGTCGACCTCGCCCGCTTTCTCAACGGCGAGATCGAGAGCGTCTCGGGCTTCGCGCACACCTTCCTGCCGCGGCGCAAGGTCGACGACGCGGTCGAGGCCGCCGTCGGGTTCGCGAACGGCTCGGTTGGCACCCTTGAGGCGACTCGCTTCGCGCACGGACGGCGTAACGCATTCCAGTGGGAGATCAACGGTACGAAGGGCTCGCTCGCCTTCGACATGGAGCGGCTGAACGAGCTCCAGGTCTTTCGTGCGGATGGGGATCGCGCCCGCGGCTTCAAGACGGTGCTCGTCTCCGAAACCGACCACCCTTTCTGGCAGTACTGGTGGCCGCCGGGACACATCATCGGCTGGGGTGACACGTTCGTCCACGAGCTCCACCACTTTCTCGCGGCGGTAGCCGGCGAGCACGAGGTCGCGCCTTACGGGGCCGACTTCGAGGACGGCTATCGCGCCTCCGAAGTCTGCGACGCGATCGTCCGTTCCGGCGAGGCAGGGCAGCGAGAAACGGTCTCGTACCGCGGCTAGACTTGCAACCCTCGCCGACGTAGCTCAGCTGGTAGAGCACATCACTCGTAATGATGGGGTCGGGAGTTCGAGTCTCCCCGTCGGCTCTCGCGAGGCTAGGCGTCGGTGACGCGCGGCTCGGGTTGCGGGACGAGCGTGGCGGCGTCGTCGAGCTCCACGAGCGTCAACGCCTCCGCGGCCAAAGCCGCGTCGAGGTCCTCCTGCGCCGGGTCGACCGGCGTCGCGCAGTGCGGGCACATCTGCCAGAGCGGCTCGAGCGCCGAGTCGCACCCGACGCACGGCCGGCGGAGGGTCGTCGTGCACACTGGGCACGCGAGGTAGTCGGGCTCGACCCCGGAGCTGCAGACCGGGCACTTCGGCCCCGACTGCGCGAGCTGCCGCTCGAGGGCACGCACCTCGACCCGCCGGGAGCGCACGTCGTCGAGGGTCTCGGAGGGGCGGAAGAGGAGATAGACCATCGGCCCGACGTACGGCGGCACGAGCCCGAGCAGGGTCGCCAGGACTATGAAAAACGGGTCGCGGATCCGCCGCCGCGCGTCCTTGTTGACCCAGAACCCGAGGGCAAGCCAGAAGACCACGGCGAGCAGGAGCGCGAGGTTCCGGGCGACGACGAAGCCGGTCGAGTGGACGAAGCCGTGGATGCCATGGGCATGCCCCCGCCGGCGCGAGCGGAAACGCTGCCCGCGGCGGTTTCAAGCACAATGGCGGGGCAGTGGCAGGCGACCAGCGTCGTAACGGAGGAGGGGCCCACCGGCGCGGAGAGTCGCGCAGGGACAAGCTCGAGCTCGAGCGGCTCCTCGCGCTCCGCCACGCGCGGCTGCGCCGCCGCAGCCGCAAGCAGCGCAGCATCCTGCTCGTCCTCGCGCTTCTGCTCGCCTCGGCCGCGGCGCTCGTGCTCGCGACCGTCGCCTTCACCGGGCGGCAGATCCTGCTCTCGACGTGCAACACCTCCGACCTCCGGTCGCTCAGGTCCGGCGCGAACTCGTTCCTCTACACGAACAACATGCACCTGCTTGGCGTCGTGCCTTCGGCGACGAACCGGCAGCCGCTGCCGCTCTCGGAGATCTCGCCGTGGCTCCCGCAGGCAACGGTCGCGATCGAGGACGCACGCTTCTGGCAGCACGGGGCCCTCGACTACCAGGGCATCGCTCGCGCCCTGTACGACGACATCTCGAGCGGGCACGTCGTCCAGGGGGGCTCCACGCTGACGCAGCAGCTCGTGCGCAACCTCTACATCGGGAATCCGCAGCGGACGCTCTCGCGCAAGGTCAAGGAGGCCTGTCTCGCGGAGAAGGAGTTCCAGAAGCTGTCACGGAAGCAGATCCTCAAGGCGTACCTCAACGAGGTGTTCTACGGGAGGCATGCCTACGGCGCGGAGGCGGCTTCGATCACGTACTTCTCCAAGAGCGCGTCGGAGCTGACGCTCGCGCAGGCGGCGCTCCTCGCCGGGCTGCCGCAGGCGCCGACCGACTACGACCCGCTCAGGAACCCGAAGGCGGCCCTGCACCGGCGCAACCAGGTCTTGAGAGCCATGCACAAGAACGGCTACATCACCAAGGAGAAGATGCTCTCGGCGATTCACAAGCCGCTTCTGCTGAGGCCCGGCCATCTCTACACCCAGCTCCATCAGCCGAACTTCTTCGGCTGGGCGACGCAGGAGCTAGCGAAGAAGTTCGGCCCGAAGCAGGTGGAGCTCGGCGGCCTCAAGGTGAAGACGACGCTCGACCCGCGGCTGCAGGCTCTCGGCCTGCGCGCGGTCACCAACGTGCTGCACACGTCGACCGACCCGGCGGCGGCGCTCGTCGCGATGGACCCGCGCACCGGCGCGGTGAAGGCGATGGTCGACTATCTCCCCGACGGCCGGAAGATGCAGTTCAACCTCGCGACGCAGGCCCACCGCTCGACGGGCAGCGCCTTCAAGCCGATTACGCTGGCGACCGCGCTGAGCGAGGGTGACTCGCTCTACTCGACCTTCTACGGGCCCCCCCAGATCTTCATCACCGACCCCCAGTGCCAGGACAAGAACGGAGCCTGGGACGTGCACAACTCCGCGGACGAGGCGGCGGGCACGATGAACCTCCTCGACGCGACGGCCAACTCCGTGAACACGATCTTCGCGCAGCTGATCGCGAAGGTCGGCGTACGGAACGTCAAGGCGATGGCGCACCAGCTCGGGATTACGAGCAATGGCCGGTACTTCAAGACGGTGTGCGCGATGACTCTCGGCTCGGTCGGCTTTACGCCGCTCGAGATGACCGACGTGTACGCGACCCTCGCCTCGGGCGGGGTCCACCACAACCCGCAGGCGTTCGAGAGCGTCCGCGAGCCGAACGGGAAGCTGATCAAGCTCAACGCCAATGGCCGGCGGATCCTCGGTCCCAACGTTGCCGCCGAGCTGACGTACGCCCTCCAGGGCGTGATTCAGCATGGCACGGGCACCGCGGCCGCGATCTCGCGCCCGGCCGCCGGTAAGACCGGGACGGCCGAGAGCTTCCAGGACGCCTGGTTCTGCGGTTACGTGCCGCAGCTCGCGACGTGCGTCTGGGTCGGCTATCCGGCCGGCGAGATCCCGATGCTCAACGTCGAGGGCGTCTCCGAGGTATTCGGCGGCACGCTCCCGGCCGAGATCTGGCACGACTTCATGGGTCCGGCCGTCGCGAACCTGAAGGTCGTGGGATTCCCCACGCCGACGATCACCGGCACCACGATCACCGGCGACGGCACGTACTCCTACTCGCAGTCCCCCACCGGGTGACAGTCTCGGCCACGCGGGGCAGGACGTCCCCGTGGCTCCTTATCGGCTGAACCGGCTCGACGACCTCGTCGGCGAGTCGCTCGAGCGCGGCATCCGTGCCCACCACGTGCGACGGCTCGGCCGGCGCGGGAGCGCGCCGGCGGTCGACCCGGCGGCGGGCGGCTGGGCGGCCACGGCGTCGTTCGCTCCGCGGCCCGGTTGCCGCGTCGAGCTGCTGGCAGACGGGAGCGAAGCTCTGGCGCGGATCGTGGACGCGATTCGCTCGGCCCGCTCGCACGTCCACCTCGCCGGCTGGCACTTCGACCACTCGTTCAGGCTGGAGGAGGGAGGACCCGCGCTACGCGAGCTGCTCGCCGACGCCGCCGAGCGCGTCGCCGTGCGCGTGCTCGCCTGGGCGGGAGCACCGCTGCCGCTCTTCCACCCTGCCCGACGCGAGGTGCGAGTGGCGTGCGACGAGCTCGCCGGCGGCACCCGGATCTCGATGGCGCTCGACGCGCGCGAGCGTCCGTTCCACTGCCACCACGAGAAGCTCGTCGTCGTGGACGACGAGATCGCATTCGTCGGCGGGATCGACCTGACCGGCTTCGGGGGCGACCGGCTCGACTCGAGCGCTCACCCTCGCCGCGACGGGCTCGGCTGGCACGACACCGCCGTCCGGCTCGAGGGGCCGATCGTGGCCGACGTCGCGCGGCACTTCCTCATGCGCTGGCACGCCGTCACGGGCGATCGCCCGCGAGAGCCCGAGGCGCCGACGCCTTCGAACGGGCTCGAGGCGCAGCTCGTGCGGACGGTGCCCGAGCGGGCATACGGCCCCTGCCGGGACGGAGAGTGGTCGATCCTCGAGAGCTACCTGCGTGCCTTGCGGGCAGCCGAGCGGCTCGTCTATCTCGAAAGCCAGTTCCTCTGGTCCCCGGAGATCACGTTCGAGCTCGCCGAGAAGCTCCGGCGGCCGCCGAGCGACGACTTCCGCGTGATCGCAGTGCTCCCGGCGCGTCCGAACAACGGCGCCGACGACAGCCGCGGCCAGGTCGGGGTGCTGATCGACGCGGACAGGGAGTCCGGCGACGCCACGACCCGCTTCCTCGCCTGCACGCTGTTCCAGCCCGGCCCGGGCGGCCATCCGGTGTACGTCCACTCGAAAGCCGCGGTGATCGACGACGCGTGGCTCACGGTCGGCTCGGCCAACCTGAACGAGCACTCCCTGTTCAACGACACCGAGGTGAACGTCGTCGTCCGTGACGAGGCGCTCGCGCGTGAGGCGCGGCTACGGCTGTGGGAGGAGCACCTCGAGCGGCCGCGCGCGGAGATCGACGGCGGCCCCGCGCAGGTCTTCGACGAGCTGTGGGCGCCGCTCGCCGAGGAGCGGTACGAGCGGCGCAAGCGCGACGGATGGGCGGACGGGAAGCTGACGCTCCTGCCGCATGTCTCGCGCCGGGCGGAGGCGCTCTGGGGTCCGCTGAACGGCCTGGTAGTGGACGGTTAGAACCCCGGTTTGCAGGGCGATTCGCCGAGCTTCGTCTGGACACTCGGCTCGATGGCTTCGAGGGCGTCGAAGCAGTCGCGACAGAGGCCGACCGCGCTCTTCGCCTTGCGAATGAGCAAGGCGCGATCGTCCACCGGCAGCACACCGATCGAGAGCAGGAAGCGGTTGAGCAACAGCTCGAGCTTCATGGGCCCGTGCGCGTGAACCGTCTTCAGCGGCTCGTCGAGCCGGTGCATCTGGACGATCATGCGGTTCGCCCGCCTGATCACGCCGCGCTGCTTCGGCGAGAGCGTGCACTTCGGAGGGCCGGCCGCCGAGGCTCGCGTTGCCGTCGTGGGCTGCGAGCCTCCGCCGCATCCCGCCGCGAGCACAGCCGTCACCGCGGCCAACGCCAGGATGGCGGCCGCCTTCACATCCGCCAGGCCCCCTCGTGGATCAGCGGGATGCGGCGACCGCGCCCATCGAACCCCGTGACCTCGAGCTCCGGGCTCCCGATCATGACGTCGAGGTGGATCACGGAGCGGTTGATACCCCGGGCCGGCCTCTCCGAACGCGTGCCGCCGAAGCCGCTGCCGAACGCGATGTGCGCGGCGGCGTTCTCGTCGAGCAGGGTGTTGTAGTAGATCCGGCCCGTCTCGCCGATCCGCGACGAGCTGTCGACCAGCGCGACCTCTCCCAGCCGGCGTCCCATGCGGTCGGTGTCGATGTAGGCGGCGACGAAGTCCCGATCGTCGTCCGAGTCCGCCTCCAGTCGGACGAGGCGGCCGCTCGAGAATTCGCCGCGGAGCCCGTGGATCAGGCGGCCGCGGAACGAAAGCGGGAACGTGCAGCGGAAGGTTCCGCTCGTGGCGCGCGGGTCGGGGCTCGTGAAGGTCTCCTCGGTCGGCATGTTCGGCGCGAACTTCCGGCCGTCGACGAGCGTCTCCGGCCCGCCGAGCCAGTTCGTCCCGGAGACGAGGCGGACGTCGAGCTCGGTGCCGGGCCCGCGCAGCTCGAGCCGCGTCAGCCCGAGCTTCGTCAGGCGCGCCGAGCGGTGGCTGAGCGTGCGAAGGTGCCCGAGCCAGCCTTTCGTCCCCTTGCCGTCCTCCTCGGAGAGCCGGCAGAACCGCAGGAGGTCGCCGGCGAGGCGGCGCTTCGCCTTCAGCGGCTCGAGCGCCGGGTAGACCTGACCGGCCCAGTGGTCGGTTGGCCAGGCCGCAATCGTCCAGCGCGACAGCATGTTGAGCTGCGCGCGGCGGAAGAACACGGTCCGCCTCGCGAACCCGGAGTAGTCGGCGGCGATCCTCTCCGGCGGTATCCCGTCGAGGTAGCCGGCCTCTCCCTCGCCGGTGATCGCCGCAAGAGCGCCGTGCGGGCCTGCGACCTCGCGCAGCCGGCGTCGCAACCACGGCGAGACGGCGCCGATCGCGTCGTCCGTCCCATACAGCAGCCGCGCTCGCATGACGAGCGGGTCCGCCGTCACGACGTCGACGAACTGCGCGCCCGCCCGGTAGGCCGCGTTGGCGAGTGCGACGAGGAGCTCGCGGTGCTCGGGCTCGCCTTGGACGACGAACGTGTCGCCCTTCTCGATCGCGAGCGACGCGGCGACGATCGCGTCGGCATACCGCGCGAGCGCCTCCGCCGGGAGCAGCGGTTCGGGCGCCATTCAGCGAGCCGCTTCGAGCGCCTCCGGAACGGTGTCGTGGACGAGGAAGTGGCGGTCGAGGCCGGACACCTCGAGGGCCCTGCGAGTCTCGATGCCGGGTCCGGCGAGGCGGAAGCGCTGCCCGTCGGCCATCCTCGAGCGCGCCTCGATCAGCACGCCGAGCGCGGTGGAGTCGATGAAGGTGACCTCCCCCAGGTCGACGACCAGAACGGCCGGCTCTCCGGCGCAGGCCTCGAGCAGCGCGCTCCGCACCTCCTCGGCGTTGTAGAGGTCGAGCTCTCCCGCGAGCGAGACCACGACCACGCCGTCGCGGGTGTCGACTCCGGTCACGGCGGCTTCGCGCCCGCCGGACTGTCCCTGCCCCTCTGTCAATCTCCCTCTCCTTGCCTTCGGTCCTAGCGCGCGGGCATTCAAGCAAGAATGGGCCGGTGGAGCTGGCCGACATTGCAGCCCGTGCCGCCGGCGAGAACTTCCCGGTCGGCTCGGTGCTCTTCCCGCGCCCGCTGCGCCCGCACATCCGGGCGCTGTATTGCTATGCGCGGTTCGTCGACGAGCTCGGCGACGCGTACGAGGGCGACCGGCTCGCGGCGCTCGACGAGCTCGAGGGCGAGGTGGACGCGGCCTTCGCGGGGGAGGCGACGTGGCCGGTGGTGCGGAACGTGCAGCCGACGATCCGCGAGTTCGACCTGCCGCGCGAGCCGTTCCTGCGCCTGATCGAGGCGAACCGGATGGACCAGCGCGTGAGCGAGTACGCGACCTGGGCGGACGTCAAGCGCTACTGCATCCACTCGGCAGACCCCTGCGGCCGGCTCGTGCTCGGCGTCCTGCGGCAGCTCGATGACGCCGAGCTCGTCGCGGCGAGCGACTCGGTGTGCACCGGGCTCCAGCTCGTGAACTTCCTCCAGGACGTGCCGAGGGATCTCGAGCTCGGCCGTGTGTACCTGCCCGCCGAGGATCGGCGCACGTTCGGCGACCCGCCGCTCGACCGGCCGTCGGAGGAGCTGCGCGGGCTG
>DASQCM010000244.1:0-3522 GCA_035634675.1 Gaiellaceae bacterium | reverse complement strand
CTGACCGAGTGGAACAACCTCATCTCGGGGTAGAGAGCTGGGCTTCCTCCACCGTCATAGGGGGCTGACGCCCTACCTGCTGCTCGCTCCGGGCATCCTCTGGCTGGCGATCTTCTTCGTCGTCCCGCTCGGTTACCTCTTCTACCAGTCGCTGGAGTCGGGGACCATCGACTTCGGCTACGCCTTCACATGGGCGTGGGGAAACTACGGGGCTGCGATCCGCGACTACCGCTCGCAGTTCGTCCGCTCGATCGAATACGCCGGTATGGCGACCGTCATCGCGCTCGTGGTGAGCTACCCGGTGGCGTACTGGATCGCGTTCCGCGGCGGGCGCTGGAAGAACCTGCTCCTGCTGTTCATCGTCGCGCCGTTCTTCGTGACCTACCTGATCCGAACGCTCGCGTGGCAGACCATCCTGGCCGACCACGGCTTCGTCGTGAACACGCTGCAGAACCTGCACGTCCTGGGCAGCGGCGGCCGGCTGCTCGCCACCGGGACTGCGGTGGTCGCCGGCATCACCTACAACTTCCTCCCCTTCATGGCGCTGCCGTTGTACGTCTCGCTCGAGCAGGTCGACCCGCGGTTGATCGAGGCAGCCGAGGATCTCTACGCCAACAAGATCCGCGCCTTCCTACGGGTGACGCTGCCGCTGTCGCTCCCGGGAGTGGTGGCGGGGACGCTGCTGACGTTCATCCCGGCCGCCGGCGACTTCATCAACGCCCAGCTGCTAGGCGGCCCCAACAACCACATGATCGGCAACGTGATCCAGTCGAAGTTCCTCGAGCTGAGCGACTACCCGTCGGCGGCTGCGATGTCGTTCATTCTCATGGGTGCGATCCTCGCCTTCGTCGCGGTCTACGCGTTCATCGTCGGTACCGAGCAGTTGACAGGGACAGCCCTTTGAGTGCCGTTGCCGTTCAGCGCAACCGGCCGAGGCGTAGCGTCCTCGCCTCCGTATGGGCGTTCGTGAAGCGCAACGTCCTGACGGTCTACTCGATCCTCTTCTTCATCTATCTCATGCTGCCGATCGCGGTGGTCGTCGTCTTCTCGTTCAACAACCCGGTCGGCAAGTTCAACTACACCTGGCAGGGCTTCACGTGGAACAACTGGCGCTACTGGAACGGCGTCCCGGGAATCCAGAGCGCGATCACCCTCTCGCTCGAGATTGCTCTGATCGCGAGCCTCGTCGCGACTGCGCTCGGCACGATGATCGCGCTGGCGCTGGTCCGCTACCGGTTCCGCACCCGGGCGGCTACGAACATCCTGATCTTCCTACCGCTCTCGACGCCGGAGATCGTCCTCGGCGCCTCGCTGCTCACGCTCTTTCTCAATGTCACGTTCTTCCCGTTCGGCTTCTGGACGATCTTGATCGCGCACGTGATGTTCTGCATCAGCTTCGCCGTCGTCACGGTAAAGGCTCGGTTGATCGGGTTCGATCGCCACCTCGAGGAAGCAGCGATGGACCTCGGCGCCAACGAGTTCACGACCTTCCGCAAGGTGACGTTGCCGTTGATCACGCCCGCGGTCCTGGCGGCATTTCTCCTCTGCTTCGCGATCTCGGTCGACGACTTCGTCGTGACGTACTTCGTTTCAGGCTCGTCCGTCACGTTCCCGATCTACGTCTGGGGTGCGGCGCGTATCGGCGCACCGGCGCAGATCAACGTGATCGGCACTGCGATCTTCGTGATTGCCATCTCGGGAGCGCTCGCCAACGTGCTCATCCAGATGCGCCGCTCGAAAAACGCGTGAGTCTTCCGTCCGTCGAGCCACGCTTGCCCTCGTGGTGGCTGGAGGACGCGCTCGCGGGCGAGAGCGATTCGGTGCCGGCACCCGCGCTCGCGGGCGACGCGACCGCGAATGTCGCAATCGTCGGCGGCGGGTACACCGGCCTCTGGACGGCGCTCGCGCTGCGCGAGCAGGCGCCGGAGCTGCGCATCACGATCCTGGAGGCGGAGATCTGCGGGGACGGGCCGAGCGGCCGGAACGGCGGCTTCGTCCACGGCTACTGGGGCGCGTTCGCCTCGATCCTCTCCGTGCTGGGTGAGGAGCAGGCGCTTCAGCTCGCGCGCGCCGGCGAGCAGATCGTCCCGGGTATCCGCGCGTGGGCCGAGGCGCGCGGGGAGGACGTGTGGCTCCGCGAGGCCGGCATGCTCGAGGTCTCGGCGTCGCCGGCACAGGACGCCTCCGTGCAGAACGCCGTGGCCGGTGCGGCGGGCGTCGGCCGTCCCGACCAGGCGGTCGCGCTCAGCCCCGAGGAGGTCGCGCAGCGGATCTCGTCGCCCGTGTTCCGCGGCGGCGTCTTCTATCCCGACGGGGCGACCGTCCATCCGGGGCTGCTCGTGCGGGCGCTGCGGCGGGCCGCTCTCGACGCGGGCGTGAGGCTGCACGAGGGGACGCGGGTGACCGGCGTGCGCGCCGGCTCGCCGAACGAGGTCGTGACCCCGCGCGGGACGTTGCGCGCCTCCGAGGTCGTGCTCGCGACGAACGCGGCCTTGACGGGGTGGAAGCCCGCCGGCCGGAGCCTCACGAACTTCGGCTCGTACGTCGTCCTGACGGAGCCGGCGCCGGAGCGGCTCGCGGAGATCGGCTGGACCGGCGGCGAGGGGGTCTTCGACTCGCGGATGTTCCTCCACTACTTCCGCACAACGAACGACGGACGCGTGCTGATGGGCAGCGGCACCGGGCCGATCGGCTTCGCCGGGCGGATCGACGACCGCTTCTCGCGCGACGGACCGACCGCGGCTCGCGCCGAGGCAGGCCTGCGCCGGCTGCTGCCGGGACTCGCGGATGTCCGTGTCGAGCGCGCGTGGGGCGGGCCGATCGACGTGTCGGCCGACCATCTCCCGTTCTTCCGCACGCAGTCGGGGACGCGGATCCATTACGGAGCCGGCTACTCGGGCCACGGCGTCGGGCCGAGCTGGCTCGGCGGCCGCATCCTCGCCTCGCTGGTGCTCGGCACGGACGACGAGTGGACGCGGCTGCCGCTCGCGACTCGCCGCGTCCCGCGGCTGCCGGGAGAGCCGCTCAAACGCTTTGGCGGCGGCGTCGTCCGCTGGGCGATCATGAAGTCCGAGGACGCGGAGGAGCAGGAGCGAAAGCCGCCCCTGGCCGCCCGCGTCGGCGCGGCCCTGCCGAGGCTGCTCGGCATGGAACTGGGCACCCGATAGGCGGAGCCAGAGCGATTACGCTCGGCGCGGTGGACATCACGGTTTGCGACGTGGGGCCGCGGGACGGTCTGCAGAACGAGGCGGAGGCGCTGTCGCCCGAGACGCGCGCCGAGCTGATCGACCGCCTCGCGTCGGCCGGGCTTGCGCGGATCGAGGCCGTCAGCTTCGTCCGCGACGATCGCCTGCCGCAGATGGCCGGCGCCGAGGAGGTCGTCACGCGCGTACGCCGTCGCGAGGGCGTCGAGCTGTCGGGCCTCGTGCTCAACGAGCGCGGCTGGCAGCGGTTCGCCGCCACCGGCCTCGACCGCGTCAACGTCACCTTCGCGGCCACCGAGACCTTCAACCTCCGGAACGG
>DASQCM010000243.1:0-10850 GCA_035634675.1 Gaiellaceae bacterium | reverse complement strand
TTGCGCGAGCGCCTTCAGCTCGAGCTGAAGACGATCAGGGAGATGGGCTTCAGCGACTACTTCCTGATCGTCGCCGACCTCATCGCGTTCGCCCGCCGGAACGGGGTCAGCGTCGGCCCGGGGCGCGGCTCGTCGGCGGGGAGCCTCGTCGCGTACTGCCTCGAGATCACCGACGTCGACCCGATCGCGTACGGGCTGCTGTTCGAACGCATGCTCAATCCCGGGCGCAAGTCGATGCCGGACATGGATCTGGACTTCGCCGTGGAGGGCCGGGAACGCGTAATCAATTACGCACGCGAGAAGTACGGGCGCGACCGCGTCGCCCAGATCATCACCTTCGGGACCATGGCCGCGCGCGCCGCCGTCCGCGACGCCGGCCGCGTCCTCGAGCATCCGTACGGCGTCGTCGACCGGATCGCGAAGCTCATCCCCGAAGGCCCCGGCCAGACCCTCGACGAGTGCCTCAAGCCGGGCGCCGAACTGAAGAAGGCCTACGACTCCGAGGACGCCGCAAAGGAGATCGTCGACCTCGCCCGCCCGCTCGAGGGCCTGACCCGCCAGGACGGGATCCACGCCGCCGCGGTCGTGATCGGCGCAGAGCCGCTCGTGAATCTCGTGCCCCTGCAGCAGAAGGGCGCCGACCAGGAGGTTGTGACCCAGTTCTCCGGGACCGTGATCGAGGCGATCGGGCTGCTCAAGATCGACTTCCTCGGCCTCCGGAACCTCGACGTGATCGACAAGGCCTGTCGTCTCGCCGACGTCGACATCTCGACGATCCCGCTCGACGACCGCAAGACCTACGAGATGCTCGCCCGCGGAGAGGCGATCGGCGTGTTCCAGTTCGAGGGGTCCGGGATGCGCGAGGCGCTGCGGCAGATCAAGCCGACCGAGTTCGATGACCTGATCGCGATCGGCGCGCTCTACCGGCCGGGCCCGATGGCTTACATACCGGTCTACGCGCGTCGCAAGAACCGCCAGGAACCTGTCACGTTCCCGGACGAGCGGCTCAAGGCCATCACCGCCTCTACGTACGGCATCTGCATCTACCAGGAGCAGTACATGGAGATCGCGAAGCAGCTCGCCGGCTTCTCTCCCGCCGAGGCGGACGACCTCCGCAAGGCGATCGGCAAGAAGATCCACTCGCTCATGGCGTCCCTCAAGAGCAAGTTCCTCGAGGGATGTGCGGCGAGCGGTACGTCGGAGAGTGTCGCCCGGCAGCTCTGGGCCGACATGGAGCAGGCGCAGGACTATTCCTTCAACAAGTCACACGCCGCCTGTTACGCGCTGATCTCCTACCGCACGGCCTGGCTGCGGGCGAACCATCCGCGCGAGTACATGGCTGCGCTCATCTCGTCGGTGATGAACACGAAGGACAAGGTGCCGTTCTACGTCGCCGCCTGTGACGAGCTCGGGATCGAGGTGCTGCCGCCCGACGTGAACGAGTCCCAGGTCGACTTCGCAGTCGTCGAGGGCAAAATCCGGTTCGGGCTCAACGCCGTGAAGAACGTCGGCGAGGCGACGTGCCGCGCGATCGTCGCGGCCCGGGAGGAGGGCGGCCAATTTGCATCGATCTGGGACTTCACCGAGCGCGTGGACCCAGCCGTCGCGAACAAGCGCGCGCTCGAGTCGCTCGTCAGCTGCGGGGGGCTCGACTCGACGGGAGCGTCACGCAAGGGGATGCTCCACGTCCTCGAAGACGCGCTTTCCTACGGGCAGAAGCAGCAGCAGGACAGGCTGCTCGGCCAGGCGTCGATCTTCGACCTCGGCGACTCGCCTGCAGCGTCGTCGCGTCACCACGCCTCGGTTCCGACGGACGAGTTCGAGAAGGCCGATCTGCTGCGGCTCGAGAAGGAGAGCCTGGGCCTCTACGTCTCCGAACATCCGCTCAGCGCGATCCGCGACCAGTTGCGGCGCCGCACCGACTGCACGCTCGTCGAGCTCGAGCGTCGCCGTGAGGGCGAGACCGTCGTCGCCGGCGGCATCGTCGCGTCGCTCCGGACGACGACGACGAAGAAGGGCGAGCCGATGGCGTTCGTTCAGCTCGAGGACGTGACGGGCTCGGTCGAGGTCGTCGTCTTCAACTCGACGTACGCCGCCGCGCGCGACTTGCTCGTCGAGGACGCCGTTCTCGTGGTCAAGGGCCGCGTCGACCACAAGCAGCAGGGGGAGACGAAGCTCGTCGCGCTCGAGGTCACGCGCTTCGAGGCGACGCCCGAGCGGCGGGAGGTGCGGCTCCAGGTCGATGCGCGCAGCGCGCCCGCCGGCGTGATCCGCGAGCTCGCCCTCGTGGTGCGCGATTTCCCGGGCGAAGCGCCTGTTTACGTGGATCTCGTCACGTCTGTGGGGCCGAGGCTGCTGGAGCTGGGCCCCGACTACCGCGTCGACCCGCAACCGGACTTCTTCGCCTCCGTGCGGCACCTTCTGGGCGCGGCCTCCGTCCAATAGGGCTGGAAGATCCCCCCGGAGGGGGAGATCCAATCGCCGTCTTTTTCCGAAAGTGTGTGACGGAGAACACTGCGGATATGCCTGCGGCACACGAAGAAATCGTCGAGACCGAGCTGGAGCGCGTCGAGCGCTGGCGCACCGCCGAGCTCATGCGTGTCGGCCTTGCCGGGGACGACGCGGTAGCGCTCGCGGGGCGGTTCGAGGTCGACCTGCACGAGGCGATCTCCCTCGTCCAGCGGGGCTGCCCGCCCGAGCTCGTAGCGCGCATCCTCGGTTAGGGACACGCTCGCCGCGCGCGGCGGGCAAAATGAGCGGCGTCCATGGCCGGCGTTCTCGCCTTCATCCCCTCTCCCTCCAGCGGCACGTTCCATCTCGGCCCGCTGACGCTGCACATGTACGGCGTCATGCTGCTGCTGGGCATCGCCGCCTGCATCTGGCTGACCGGCAAGCGTTGGGTCAGCTGGGGAGGCGACTGGGACCTCGTGTTCCGCGTGGCGCTCTGGGGCGTGATCGCCGGAGTCATCGGCGCGCGCCTCTACCACGACATCACCAGCTGGAACCAGGATCCGACGATCCACGCGCACTGGTGGGGCTTCGCGGCGGTGTGGGACGGTGGGCTGGGCATCTGGGGGGCGATCCCGTTCGGCGTCCTTGCGGGGGCGTGGGTCGTGCACCGCTCCGGCAACAGCATCCCGCTCATGATGGACGCTGTCGCCCCGGGCCTCCTGCTCGCGCAGGGGATCGGGCGCTGGGGCAACTACTGGAACCAGGAGCTGTACGGCAAGCCCACGACGCTGCCGTGGGGGCTCAAGATCGATCCCGCGCACCGAGTGGCGGGCTACGAGCAGTACTCGACCTTCCATCCGACCTTCCTCTACGAATTCACGTGGGACCTGATCGGCGTCGGCGTCCTGCTCTGGGTCGACCGCCGCTTCACGCTGCGCCGGCCTGCGCTGTTCGCGCTCTACGTCATCTGGTACACGACCTTCCGCACGTACGAGGAGATCCTTCGGATCGACCCGTCCAACCACTTCGCGGGGCAGCGCGTCAACTTCTGGGTCTCGCTCGGAGTCTGGGTGCTGGCGGTCGCTTTCTTCATCTGGTGGCAGTTCTTCCACGCGCGCTCGAAGGATCAGCCCACCCCGCGGCAGCGGCCTGTGCCGAGCGGGCCGCGCATGGCCGTCCCGAAGGGCCGCGTCCGGTAACGGCACTAGGGTCCGGGCAGTGATCGTCCGGGAGCTCGAGCTAGACCTCGACGCCTTCGAGGGGCCGTTCGACCTGCTGCTCGCACTCGTCCTCAAGGAGGAGCTCGACCTGCGGGACGTCGACCTCGCGGGCATCGTCACGGCGTTCCTCGAGCGGCTCGCCGAGCGGGAGGAGCTCGATCTCGAGGCGTGCGGCGAGTTCCTCGTCCTCATCTCGGCCCTGCTGGAGCTGAAGGCCCGCGCCCTCTTCCCCGACGAGGCGGCCGAGCTCGCCGAGCTCGATCCCGAGGAGGCAGCCGAGGAGCTTGCGCGGCGCCTCGCGGAGTACCGGCGCGCCAAGGAGGCGGCCGCGTGGTTGCGCGAGCGCCTCGCCGCGGAGGGCGACCGCTTCTTCCGCCTCGGCCCGGCGCCGCTTGCGCCGAAGGTCGAGACGCCGCTCGCGCCGCAACAGCCCGAGACGCTCGCGGGCGCCCTCCGGGTGCTCTCGCAGGACCCGCCGCAGGTCTCGCTCGCGCACATGGCGCTGCGCTTTCCGCCCGTCTCGCAGTTCCTCGAGCGCTTCCGGTCGGTGCTGCGCCGCCGGTCGCGCTTCGACTTCGACGCCGAGGTGGCGGAGCTCACGCGGCTCGAGCAGGCGTCCGCCTTCCTGGCGGTGCTCGAGCTCCGCCGAGCGGGCGAGCTCGCGATCGAGCAAGCGGCGCCGTTCGCGCCGATCCGTATCACCAGAGACACGCAGGAGAACGCCCTCTCGAAGGAAAGGACCGCAGAATGGACCGTCCGCTCCGCCTGATCCCGACAGACCCGCTCGACCGCCTCGCGCGGACGCTCGAGGCGCTGCTCGTCGTCGCCTCCGCGCCGCTGTCGGTCGACGAGCTCGCCGAGGCGGCGGACGACGACTCGGAACGGATCGAGGAGGCGCTGCGCCTCGTCGCCGACCGTTTCGCCGAGGGCCGGAGCGGGATCGTGCTCGAGCATGTCGCCGGCGGCTGGGCCTTCCGCGCCGCGCGCGAGGAGGCCGCCGCGTGCGCGCGGCTGTTCGAGCGGCCGGCACAGCGGAACATCTCCCAGGCGGCGCTCGAAACCCTTTCGATCGTCGCGTACATCGGACCCTGCTCGCGGCCCGACATCGCTCGTATCCGCGGCGTCGCCGCCGACTCCGCCGTCGCGAATCTCCTCGAGCGCGGCCTGATCGCGGAAGCCGGCCGCGACGGTGCCGCCGGCGCCGTCCGTTACCGGACGACGCCGCTCTTCGAGCGCGTCTTCGGCCTGGAAAGCCTCTCCGAGCTGCCGCGCCTCGACGACGTCGGCGCCGACGCGAACGAGATCCGCGACCGCCTGCACGCGGTCGCCGAGAAGCGCTCCGCCTAGCTAGAGCTTCCGGATGATCTGCTCCGCCTCGTCGCGCGTGAACGCCCGCAGCGTCTCGGTCTGCTCAGCGCCGTGGTGGCTGAGCTTCGTGACGATCTCGAGCGCCGTGTCGTCGTCCGGAGCCTCGAACACCTCGACGACGTCGTAACGCCCCAGCGTCACCCAGACGCCGACGAGCTTCCCGCCCGCTTCCTCGATCTCCCGCTCGCCGTCCTCGACCCGGTCGCGCCAGGCGGGAAGGCCCATCCGTCCCTGCGACGTCCAGCGGATGAGCGAGATGTAGTGCGGCACGGCCGTATCTTCTCAGGATGCGATTGAACGCGTACCTCGCCCGCGCAGGCGTCGCGTCGCGCCGGCGCGCTGACGAGCTGATCAAAGCCGGCCGCGTCACCGTCAACGGCGAGCCGGGACGGCTGAACACCGTTGTCGGAGCGCGCGACCGAGTCGAGGTGGACGGGGAGGAGGTGGCGCGGCAACGGCTCGCCTACGTCCTCCTCCACAAGCCGGCCGGCGTCGTCACGACTGCGCGCGACCCGCAGGGGCGGCCGACCGTCGTCGGCCTCGTGCCTCACGAGCCGCGGGTCGTGCCGGTGGGCCGACTCGACGTCGACACGACCGGCGTGCTCCTGCTCACGAACGACGGGCAGCTCGCGCACCGGCTCGCCCACCCGCGTTACGGGGTGGAGAAGACGTACGTCGCGGAGGTCGAGCGCGACCCGGACGAGGACGCGTTGCGGCGGCTGCGCGAGGGAATCGAGCTCGAGGACGGTTGGACGGCTCCAGCCGGCGCACGCCGTCTCGGCCCGGGGCGCGTCGAGCTCGTCCTCCACGAGGGGCGAAAGCATCAGGTGAAGCGGATGCTTTCCGCGGTCGGTTACCCCGTAACGCGGCTGCACCGCTCGGCCTACGCCGGGTTGACGCTCGAAGGGCTCGAGCCGGCCCGGTGGCGCGAGCTCGACGCCGACGAGGTGGACCAACTGCGGCGCGCTGTGAACACGCCGTAACAGCGGCGTGACAACCCGACGGTTCCCCGTGGCGTGCTTGCGGGTGGAGGTAGTAGCGTCCGCGCGTCTCAGTGACCAATCGAGGGGGAGGGAATGGGAACGGGAATGCGCAAAGCCGCGCTCGCGGCTTCGATCGTGGCCGCGGTGTCCGCGGCGGCCGTCATCGCGACATTGGGTGCCTCCGCGTCCGCCGCGGCGGCGAAAGACACACCGGCCGCGTCGTCGTGCCAGCTAGGAAATGGCGTCAAACACGTGGTCGAGATCCTCTTCGACAACACGCACTACAACCGGGACAACCCGAACGTGCTGTCGGATCTCGAGCAGATGCCGGCCCTCAAGAACTTCATCACCGATAACGGCACGCTGCTCTCCAACATGCACACGCCCCTGATCGCCCACACGGCCGACGACTCGCTGACGGGCTATACGGGCCTCTACGGCGATCGGCACGGCCAGGGCCTTACGAACACGTATGAGACGTACCAGCCGGATGGCACGGTCGTTCCGCACTCGTCGTTCGCCTACTGGACAAGCCAGTACTTGGGCGCCCAGTTCCCGAACATGCCGTATTCGGCGAACGTGCCCGCCGCAGGCTCGCCGGTCTCGACGCCACCGGCGCCGTGGGTTCCGTTCACGCGCGCAGGGTGCAACGTCGGCGACGTCTCGACGGCGAACATGGTGCTCGAGAACACCAACCCCGACCTAGCGAACTTCTTCGGCGCGAACTCGCCGGAGGTGCAACAGCTCAACGCCGACTCGGATTCGTTCAAGCAACAGGAGACGAACGACTATGTCGGTGTCGGGGTCCACTGCGCGCAGGGCGCCTCGTTCTGCGCCGACGCACAGGCGGTCAAGTTCGGCCAGACCACGCCGTCGCACACCGCTGTCACGGATTCGCTCCCCGACGAGCCGGGGCCGAACGGAGAGCCTGGACCGGGCCACTACGTCGGCTTCCAGGCGCTCTTCGGGCACAAGTACCTGACGCCGGTCCTGTCCGGCGCCGCGACCGCGGGCGGTAATCGCGTCGTCAACGGCCACAGCTATCCGGTCCTCGACGCACAGGGCAACCTGACCGACCTCAACGGCAGCACGATGCGCGGGAACTTCAAGACCCCGTCGGTCAACGCCTTCACGCCGGGCTTCCCGGGCTTCGGCCCGATCAGCGCTGCGCAGACGCTCGCCTACACAGCGGACATGCTCGAGACCGGTGTGCCGGTGGTCTACGGCTACATCTCGGACGCCCACGAGAGGAAGGGACAGGGGCCGACGCCGCAGTCCGGATGCACGAACCCGAGTGGCAGCTCCACTGCCGCCCAGGGACCGGCCGACCCGTGCTACAAGGCCACGCTGGCCTCGTACAACGCCGCGTTCGCGAAGTTCTTCCAGCGGCTCGCCGACGACGGCATCACGCCGGCGAACACCGTGTTCATGTTCAGTGCCGAGGAGGGTGACCACTTCGCCGGCGCAAACGTCGGCCGCTCAGTCCAGCCGAATTGCACCGGAACGCCGGGCACGATCGACTACACGTGCTCGTATGCGACCGGGGCGCAAGGCCCGGCGATCGGCGAGCAGTTCGTCAACATCCATGGACTGCTGAAGAACCAGCTCGGCAACACGACGCCGTTCTACAACGAGCCTCAGGGGAACTCCATCTTCATCACGGGGAACCCGGGTCCGACGGATCCGGTGACGCGGCAGCTCGAGCGGGACTTCGGCAACGCGCAGCTCTTCGACAGCTACGACAACGCGACGGAGAACCTCACGCAATACGAGGTCGACCCGGAAGTCGAGCAGTTACTCCATTTCGTGAACGCTGATTCGAACCGGACACCGTCCTTCACTGTCTGGCCGAAGGGCGACTTTTTCCTGACGTCAGGTGTGAACGACATCGCCGCGACGCCGACGAAACCAGCCGTGTTCGACGGTTGCCTCGCGGGGACGACGGCGGCGAACGCCAGCACGAAGTGTGTCTCCGTCAGCAACGGGTTCGCGTGGGATCACGGGTACTACCTGCCCGAGATCGACAACACGTGGCTCGGGATCGTCGGTCCCGGCGTCGCGAACAAGGGAGTCGACGGCCGGTCCGCCGCAGACGGGCCGAACTCGGCCGGGGACGCCAACTCCAACCCGAAGCTGCTGACGCAGCTCGTGGATCCGGGCACGTGGGGCGACGAGACGGACATGCGTCCGACGCTGCTCGCGCTCGTCGGCCTGAAGGACGACTACGTCGAGGACGGCCGGATCCTCACCGAGGACCTCACGAACCCGCCGGATAAGGCCGGCCAGCCGAAGTATCAGCGGCTAGCCGTCTGCTACAAGCAGCTCAACTCCAGCGTCGGCGAGTTCGGCACCGACATGATCGTCGCCGACACCGCCGCGCTTAAGACGGGCTCGAGCAGTGACGACTCGGCGTACGAGTCGAAACTGGGGACGATCAAGACGCTCGGCGCCGCACGAGACGCGCTGGCAACGAAGATCAAGAACGACCTCTTCAACGCAGGGTTCGACAACACGCCGATCCCAGGAGCAAACGATCTGAAGGACTGCCAAGACATCCTGGCGCAGGCGAACGCTCTGGCCGGACAGGGCTGACGAGCTAGAGGCCACGTGGGCGGGCCGCCCCGAACAGGCGGCCCGCCTCGGCCTTGACGAACCCCATGCGGTCGTACATCGCCTCGAGCGTAGGCTCGCTGGCCCGCCGCGCCTTCTCGGCGCCTACGGCGAGCAGGCGCTGCAGCTCGCGTTCGTCCGAGCGAAGCTCGTAGTAGCGCTCCTGGATCGGCACGAGCAGTGTCACGACGGCCTCGCCCACGTCCTCCTTGAACTGTCCATAGCCGACGCCGTCGTAGTGGCGCTCGAGATCCGCGACCGGCTCCCCCGTCGCGACCGACATGATCTCGAGCAGGTTCGCGATGCCGGGCTTGGTCGTCGGGTCGTGGAGGATCTCCGCCCCGGAGTCCGTAACCGCAGACTTGAACTTCTTCCGGATCACGTCGGGCTCGTCGACCATGCGCACGACCCCCTGCGGCGCGCCCCGCGTCGTCGACATGAGGCGCTCCGGCTCCTGGAGGTTCCTGATCCGTGCACCCTCCTCGGGAAAGACGCCGTGCGGGATCGTGAACGTCTCGCCGAAGCGATGGTTGAAGCGTTCCCCGACGTCACGGGTCAGCTCGACGTGCTGGCGCTGGTCGTCGCCGATCGGGACGATCTCGGTCTGGTAGAGGAGGATGTCGCCGGCCATCAGCACCGGGTAGGTGAAGAGGCCGGCCGAAACAAAGTCCTGGCCCTCCGATTTCTCCTTGAACTGCGTCATCCGGCGCAGCTCGCCGAAGCTCGTCACGGCGCTCAGCAGCCACGCGGCTTCGGCGTGCGCCGTCACATGGCTCTGCGCGAAGACCGTCGAGCGGTCGGGATCGAGGCCGGTCGCGAAGAGCATCGCAGCGCCTGCCAGGGTGTACTCCCGCAGCTCCTCGGGCTTGAAGTCCGTCGTGATCGAGTGGAGGTCGACGATGCAGAAGAACGCGTCGCCCTCCGCCTGCGTGGCGACGTACTGGCGGTAGCCACCCGAGTAGTTCCCGAGCGTCTTGTCACCGGAGGCGCGGATGCCCGAGAAGACGCGCGGCCTGGCAGGTTCGGTGGCGGGCTCGGGATCGGCCATGGACGGTGATTCTGCCTAAGCTGTCCGCGATGGCGATCACCGGCGCACCCGAGCTGCTCATCGTGATGGGCGCGAGCGCCACCCAGGACCAGGTGGACGAGGTCGTCGCCCGCCTCGACGAGGCCGGCTGCTCGGCGCTCGTCACGCCCGGGCGCGAGGCGACGGTGATCGGCGCGATCGGCGAGCGCGAGCTGCTCGCGACCCTGCCGCTCGAGGGCTTCGCCGGCGTCGAGCAGGTGCTGCCGATCCTCAAGCCGTACAAGCTCGTCTCGCGCGAGCTGTCTCCCGATCCGACCGTGATCGAGGTGCGCGGCCGCCGCATCGGCGACGGCTACTTCGGCTTCATCGCCGGCCCGTGCACGGTCGAGACGCGGGAGCAGACACTCGAGACGGCGCGCGCGGTCGCGGCCGAGGGCGTGACGATGCTGCGGGGCGGCGCCTTCAAGCCGCGTACCTCCCCGTACGCGTTCCAGGGGCTCGGGGACGAGGCGCTCGTCATCCTCAAGGAGGCACGCGCCGAGACAGGTCTGCCGCTGGTGACGGAGCTGATGGACCCGCGCCACGTCGAGCAGGTCGTAGAGGCCGCAGACGTGATCCAGATCGGCGCGCGCAACATGTCGAACTTCTCGCTGCTCTCCGAAGTGGGGCGGGCGCCGAAGCCGGTCCTGCTCAAGCGTGGCCTCTCCTCGACGGTCGAGGACCTGCTGATGGCGGCCGAGTACATCGTCAAGGAGGGGAACTCCGAGGTCATCCTCTGCGAGCGCGGGATCAAGACGTTCGAGACCGCGACGCGCTTCACGCTCGACATCGGCGCGATTCCCGTGCTGAAGCAGGAGACGCACCTGCCCGTGATCGTCGACCCGTCCCATCCGGCGGGCCGCCGCGACCTGGTGCTGCCGCTCGCGCGGGCGGCCGTCGCGGCGGGCGCGGACGGGATCATCGTGGAGGTGCACCCGCGGCCGGAGGAGGCGCTGTGCGACGCCGCGCAGCAGATCCCTACCTCCGAGTTCGGCGACTTCGCGGATGAGATCCGCGCACTCGCGTCCCTCATGGGACGCGCGATCGGCTGAAAGCATGAGGATCGAGCCTGCAGTGGCCGTCGTCGGCCACGTCGCCGTGCCGGGGGACAAGTCGATCTCCCATCGCGCCGTCCTGATCGGCGCGATCGCG
>DASQCM010000242.1:0-7127 GCA_035634675.1 Gaiellaceae bacterium | reverse complement strand
GGCGTCGATTGTCCTCGGGGCGAGGAACCGCTCGACGAACCAAGCGGAGGAGCAGTCGGCCATCCGCTCGAGCTCGGTCACGCCGAAGGACGCGCGAGACCCGAGCTGCTCAAGGACGAGCGGATGGGTGATCCGCGTCGGCCGGTGGAAGGCGCTGCGCGCCCGCTCGAGCCTCCGCCCCCAGCCGTTCGCCCGGGCGAGCGCGTCGGCGGCCCTCCCGTCGTGAGCTGCCAGCTCTGCGAGGGCGCGCAGCCGCTCGCGCTCGGTCGGGGCCTGGTCGAGGGGCCACGTCAGTGCCGAGAGGGGCCGGCGGCGGGTCCAGTTCCGCACGTCGTCGGTATCGAAGAGCGCCTGCACGTCGTGCCAGAAGGGGCTCGCGTCACGCGGGCTGCCGTCGTCGTCCGCCGCCTCGCGCACGAGATAGAGCCGCTGCGAGGCGCGCGTGCAGGCGGTGTAGAAGAGGTAGCGGTCGCGTGAGACCGGATCCGCGCGCTCCAACCTCGCACCGCGCTGGTCAAGCCCCCGCCGCGCCTCCTCGTCGAGAAACGGCGAGCCGGTCCCGCGCCGCGGCAGGCTTCCCTCCTCCAGTCCGAGCAGGAAGACTGCGTCGAAGCGCCGGGTGCGCGCGCGCTGGAGGTCGACCACGGCCAGGCGGCCGGCGTCGTCGCCGCCTCTCGGTCGCAGCGCGGCGCGCTCGATCGCCGCGAGAACATCCTCGCGGGTCAGGTCTCCGCTCAGCTCCTTCCACCCTTCGAGCTCTGCGAGAAGCCGAGTCAGCGCCTCGTAGGCGCGCAGGTCGAGCCGGCTCGCGACGTCCGCCGGGGGCCGCTCGACGCCGTAGGCGTTCTGCAGCATCTGGGCGGCGAGATCCCGCACGGCGACGACCGGATCGGCCGACGCGTGCAGCTCGGCGAGCACCGGCAGCGGAACACCCCGCAGGCGCTCCGCCTCCTCGACCACCCGCTCCGGCGCCTGAACCGCACGCCCGCGCAGCCGGCCCTCGACGAAGTCGACCGACCGCCGTTCGAGCCCCGAGAACGGCGAGCGGAGGTAGCGGAAGAGATCGTTCCGGGTCCCCCCTCCCCACGCGAAGCGCAGCAAGGCCGCGAGGGCGTGGACGAACGGCGTCTGCGTGAGCCGGATCTCGCCGTCGACGGCATACGGGATGCCGAACGAGCCGAGCACCGTCTCGAGAGCACCGCGCACCCGGTCGTAGCCCGGCACCACCAGTCCGATCCCCGCGGGCGGAGTCCCCGCGCGGGCGAGCGCCAGCACCTCCTCGCCGACGAGCTCGAGGGTGCCGCGGCTGCCCGCCCCCTCGAAGAAGCGGACCGCCCCGTCGATGGGCGGCGATTCGCCCGGCTCGTCGGAGAACAGCGCGCGCTCCACGTGCGCCAGCGCCGGCGGCGCGACGTCGGCGTACCGCGGCGGCAGCTCCTCGACCGGGCCGTCGGCGAGACCGGCGAGGTCCTCGGCAGTCCGGCGGAGCGCGGCGAAGGCCGGCCGACCCGGCTCGTAGGGGAGCGAGACGGTCACTTCCGTGCGCGCCGCGAGCGCCTCCAACAGCGCCCACTCCGCCCCGGTGAGGTCTTCGAAGCCGTAGGCGAAGACCGGCTCGCCGTGCCACGCGTCGAGATCGGTGCGGAGCTGCTCGACGGCACGTCGCCGCAGCCGGCCGAGATCCCACCGGCCGATCCGGTCGAGCTCCACCTCGTAGGCGGCGTAGAGCGCGCCGAGCTCGCCGTCGACCGCCTCGGGAGCGAGCAGCCCCGCCTCTAGCTCGTCGAGTGCCTGCTGCAGGGAGTCCGCGAAGCCGGACCGGGCGGCGGATGCGGCGAAGCCGCGCAGATCGACGCTACCCACGACACGACGCACGAGCAGCGTCCGCTCTGCGCGTGCCAGTAGCCTGCGGGCGTCGCCGCAGCCTTCTACGATCCGGGAGAAGACGTCGTCGAAGGTGCCGATCGAGCCGCCGAGGAGCGCGGGCCGAAGGGCGAGCAGCTCTCGCTCGACCCGGTCTACGTCCGCCCGGTTCGGCACGATGAGAAACGGTTCGTTCCCCGCCGGGGATTCGAGGGCATCGAGGTAGCGGTCGAGCAGGAGCCCGACCTTGCCCGCGTTGGCAGGCCCCGCGATGAGACGCAGCGGCACCCGCCTACGCTAGCGCGGCCTCCGGCGGATAGAGACTGCTGCGTGTGTCGACGCGGCGGGACTCTCAAGGTGAACTGTGCTACACGCGTCGCGGGGAGCGGCGTTCGCGCCGCTCCCCACGGGCCATGCTCAAGCTGTGATCGCGGACTTCGGGCGACGGCCCCTGCGGGCGGCGGCGCGGCCGGGCATATTCCCCGAGCAGTTGTCGCAGAGGTCAGCCTGCTTCGCTCCGCGGCGGGCGTCGTTATACGTGACCCGCATCACCGAGCCCTTGCCCTCTTCCACTTCGCTGCCGCAGCTGTCGCATACGAGCACTGTCTTACGAGCCACTATTTTCCTCCTCGACTGTCGGAACTATGTGCAAAATCCTAACCCAAACTATGCGGCTTTTCGCGCCTCACGAATACGCCACGAACGCAACAAGCTGAGCATCGCCTGCTCCTCCGGCGTTAGCCCGCGATCGCGGGCGTTGACGAGACGCAAATGGCGAGGCCGAAAATCATCGATCGTTCTTCCGTCCAAGTACTGTTCGACGACGGCTGGCGACACGTACGAGCTGCGAGTGACCGCAGGCGTATTTCCGAGCTGCTTCGCAACACGCTGCATGACTGAAGAGACGGATCGCTTCTGTGCGCTCACCGATTCCGGAAGTCCGTGCTGCTCGTCCAGCTCGGCGAAGTAAATGGCAGCGAGGAGCGTGCCGCCCCAGGTCCGGAAATCCTTGGCACTGAACTCCTCGCCGAGATAGATCTTCACGTAGTCGTTCAGGCGCTCGCTCGTGAGGCTGTAGAGGCCGCCTTCCCAGCGGTACTTGAAGACGCGCGGGCCGCCTCTGACCTTCAGGAGCCCGCGAATCGCGTTCGCGAGCTCCTCGTCGACCAGCTCGGACCGGACTCGAATGCCCGCCTTGGACGGAAAGGAGAGCCGGATTCTCGTGCCACGAACCTCGACGTGACGCCTGAGCAGCGTCGTCACGCCGTACGTTCCTTCGCGCGCAAACCGCTCGGAGCCGACGCGGAACCAGCCGAGCGAGATGAGGCGCAACGCGACGGCGGAAACGCGCTCGCGATCGAGCTCGTCCTCGTCGAGATGCCCGGTCATTGCCGCGCGCAGCTCTGGCAGGTGCTCGCCGAACCGGATCAGCCGGTCGTACTTCGCCTGCTCCTGCGCCGCGCGATAGTCCGGGTGGTACAGGTATTGCTTGCGGCCCGCCTTGTCGTAGCCGGTCGCCTGCAGCTTGGCGCCGGGCCGCGCGGCGATCCAGACATCTGACCAGGCCGGAGGAATGGCGAGCTCTTCGATCCGCTCGAGAACGGCCGGATCGTGGATCGGCTTTCCTCGTCCGTCGAGGTACCGAAATGCGCGCTTGCTTCCAACCCGGCTCGGCATGTCCCTTCCACAACGACACTAGACTGGCCGCCGATGCGCGACGAGCAGACGATCGTCGTCCTCGAGGGCGACGAGACCGGACAGGAGCTGCTGGAGGAGAGCCTTCGCGTGCTCGAGCCGGACGTGATCGGTGTGGAGCTCTCTTTCCCGCGCTTCGATCTCTCGCTCGAACGCCGCCGTCAAACGGACAACGGAATCGTGCACGAGGCTGCCACGGCGATCCGGGAGCATGGGCTCGGCCTGAAGGCGGCCACGGTCACGCCAGAGGGCCGCGGCGACGTCGGCTCCCCGAACCGCATCATCCGCGAGGAGATCGGCGGCCGGGTCATCGTCCGCACCGGACGCCGGATTCCGGGCGTTGCGCCGCTGGGCGGGGTGCATGCGCCGATCTCGATCGTCCGGATGGCGGTCGGGGACGCCTACGGCGCGAAGGAGTGGCGCGAGGGCGAAGGCGACGACGAGGTCGCGTTCCGCACCGAGCGCATCGAGCGGCGCATCTGCCACGGCGTGGCCGAGTTCGCCTTCCGCCAGGCAGAGCGCACCGGCGCCAAGGTCTTCGGTGGCCCGAAGTACACGGTCAGCCCGACCTACGAGGGGATGCTGAAGGAGGAGATGGACGCCGCAGCGGAGCGCCATCCGGACGTGCCGTACGAGCCACAGCTCATCGATGCGACGTTCGCGCTCCTCCTCTCCTCCGCAGGCGACCCGCTCGTGATCCCGGCGCTCAACCGCGACGGCGACATCCTCTCCGACCTGGTCCTGCCGCTGTTCGGCTCGATCGCCGGCTCGGAGTCGTTGCTCGTAGCCTTCGGGGAGGACTTCGAGCCCGCCGCGATCATGGCCGAGGCCGCCCACGGCACGGCGCCATCGCTCCAGGGGAAGAACGTCGCGAATCCGATGGCGATGATCCTCGCCGGCGCGGCGCTCCTGTCACATGGCGACGAAAACGCACAGCGCGCCGGGCGTGCGATCCGCGAGGCCTGCCTCGAGGCCGTGGCACAGGGCGCGCGCACCGCCGACCTTGGTGGCCACCTGGGCACCACCGAGTACACCGACGACGTGATCGGTCGCGTCCGCTCGAAGCTCGAAGTCTGGGCCGCGATCTAGCGAGCTAGGACGCAGCGGCGGCGTGCCAGGTGTCCCAGCCTTCGGCCCACGTCTCGACGAAGAGCTCTGCCGCGATCGGGTCGAACTGGGTTCCGGCCCCGTGCTCCACTTCGGATAGCGCGTGCTCGTGCGTGAGCGCACGGCGGTACGGGCGCGGCGAGATCATCGCGTCGAAGGCATCGGCGATCGCGAGGATCCGTGCTTCGATCGGGATCCCGCGTCCGCTCAGCCCCGCCGGGTAGCCGTCACCGTCCCAACGCTCGTGGTGGAAGAGGACGTATGGAAGCGCCTCGTGGAACCTCCGCAGCGGCAGCACGAGCCGCGCGCCGGCGGCCGGGTGCCTCCTGATCTCGGCCACCTCGTCGAGCGTGAGCGGGCCGGGCTTCCACAGCACCTGCGGCCGCACCTTCACCTTGCCGACGTCGTGGAGCGGAGCCGCGCGACGAAGGGACTTGACCCGCTCGCTGTCCCAGCCGAGCTGCACCGCGACCGGCTCGGCGAGCGCCGCCACGCGGGCGCCGTGGCCCAGGGTCTGGTCGCGTTGCTCGAGCGCGCGGGCGATGGAGGCCAGCATGCTCGGGACGGATTCCGCGCCCAGGCTCGGACTCCTACTTCCAGATGCCGCCGATCGGAGTTCCGTTGCTCGAGTACCCCAGGCGCGGCAACCTCCACGCGTCCTCGATCGTGCGCAGGAGGCCGTAGTGGTTCGTCGCCTTCGAGAACCGGGAGCCGTGCCGCACGACCGGCCCGAGCGCCAGCGCGTCGATGCGCCCTCCCCCGCGCTCGTCGCTCGTCCCCTCGTCGAAGACCACGAAGACGACACCGCCTCGCAGCTCGGGCGAGTGCAGCAACGGCACGACGTGCGCCCTGAGCCAGGCGTCGCCGGTCGCCACGGGGCAGTCGTGCATGTCGTCGCAGAGGTTCGGGATGAGGAGGGAGAAGTCCGGGAGTCGGTGCGCTGCGAGATCGCGGGCCAGTTGCGGGAACGGCACGACGCGGTCGCGGCGGGCGCGCGAGTTGACGACGTCCTCGAAGTAGAGGAACGGGTCGTGCTTCTTCACGTAGCGGCCCGACGAGCCGCCGGTGAAGCCTGGCGAGGGAAGATCCTCTGCGTACGTCTTCCATGTCCTGCCGGTGGCCGCGAGCGTGTCCGCGAGGCTGCGGGCCCGGACGATGCAATCGGTGCAGTCGCTCGTGATCCCTTGCGTCGAGCCGGAGACGAGGGCCAGGTAGTTAGGCAGGCTCGGATGGGCGACCGCCGTGTAGTTCGTCATCCTCGCGTACCGTCGGGCGAGCGCGTTGAAAGTCGGGGCGGCGGGGCTGCCGACGATCGAGTCCGCCTCGTGGTTCTCGAACACGACGAGGACGACGTGCGTGAAATCCGGCACCCGCACCGAAGGCGGAGCCGTCGCCGGCACGGTCGCGCCCGCTGAGCCTCCGCCGCAGCCGGAGGCGACGACCGCCAACGCCGTGCCGAGCAGGAGCCAGCGGGCTAGAGCCGGCTTTCGAGCCACTTCCTGCCGTAATGCGCCACGAGGAATCCGAGCAGCGCCACAGCGGCGACGACCACAACGGCATAGAGCCCGTAGCGCGCGATCGCGTCAGCGGCGGCGCTTCCCGCGTAGTAGGCGAGGAGACCGACGGCGGTGGCCCAACAGATCCCTCCCGCCGCGTTCCAGAAGAGGAACTCTCCCCAGGGCATCCGGGCGATCCCTGCTGCCCAGGCGGCCGTGTAGCGGAGAAACGCGACGAAGCGACCGAAGAAGACGATCTTGCCGCCGTGCTTCGCCATGAGGCGCTCCGCCGCAGGCAAGAAGCGATCCGAGTAGCGACGAAGCGGCCCCCAGCGCTCGAACAGGCGGCGGCCGCCCCAGCGGCCGATCAACCAGTAGCCGAGGTTGTCGCCGACAATGGCGGCCGCGGCGGCCACGGCGATCACCACGGCAATCGAGTAGTGGCCCTGGGAGGCGAGCACGCCGAAGGCGATCAGAGCCGTCTCGCCCGGCAACGGAATGCCGAAGGACTCGAGCATGACGACGATGAAGAGCACGGGCAGACCGTGACTCGTGAAGAAGTTCGTCAAGCTGCGTAGGCTACGCGGCAGTGAGGGTCGGGATTTCGCGCGAGACGACGCAGGGCGAGCGGCGGGTCGCGCTCGTCCCGGAGACCGTCGGCAAGCTCGCGGCGGGCGGCTTCGAGCTCGTGCTGGAGGAAGGCGCCGGCACTGCAGCGTCGTTTCCCGACGACGCGTACGCGGAAGCCGGCGCGTCCGTCGGCGATCCGTGGGACGCCGACGGCGTCGTCAAGGTGCGTAAGCCGTCGGCCGAGGAACGCGAGCGGCTCCGTTCGGGGCAGCTGCTGATCGGCTTCCTCGAGCCGCTCTCGGACCCCGACGGGATCGAGGCGCTCGCGGGGCGCGGCGTGACGGCGTTCGCGCTCGAGTCGGTGCCGCGGATCACGCGCGCCCAGGCGATGGACGC
>DASQCM010000241.1:0-8974 GCA_035634675.1 Gaiellaceae bacterium | reverse complement strand
GACTTCGGGATCGCCCATGTCGTCGAGGAGGCCGGGACGCGGCTGACCGCAACCGGCACGGTGCTCGGCACTCCCGTCTATCTCTCGCCGGAGCAGGCCGAGGGCCGTGCGGTCGATGCGCGCAGCGACGTTTACTCGCTGGGCGTCGTGCTCTACGAGCTCGCGACCGGCGCGACGCCGTTCCAGGGGACGACGTCGGCGGCCCTCGCCCACCAGCATGCGCGCGAGCCGTTCGAGCCTCCGAGCGTCCGGAACCCGGCCGTTCCCGCCGCGTTCGACTCGATCATCACGGAGTCGCTCGCCAAGGACCCGGACGCGCGGCCGGCGAGCGCCGAGCAGGTCCGGCGCCGACTGGCGGCGCTGACGGACGGTTCTCAGCCGCCGGCAACCGCGGTGACCGAGGTCGCCGCAACTCGGGTCGAACCTCCGGAACGTGACCGCCGCCCCTGGTGGGCGTTGGCGGCGTTGGGTGCGGCCTTGCTCGGCGCCCTCGTGGTCTTCCTCGTCTTCGGCCGAGGCTCGGGATCGGCTCAGCCGACCACTGAGGCGAAGGGGACGACCCATCACACGACGACCTCCCGGCCGCCGACCACCTCCACCTCGGCGACCACGACGACGGCCCCGACCACGACCGCCCTGCCGACGAGCTTCGCCGGCTACGCGGTCGTGGCCGGGAGCGGCGCCGGCGCCCTGTTCTGCCCCGACGGGATCGCGCTCGGCCAGACCGGCCAGGCTCCGCTCGCCGCGCCCGCGCACAAGAACAAGGATGAGGACGGCTCGGGCGGACAGGGCGGAGCCGGTGGCTGCGGCTCGAACGGAGGCAGCGGAGGCAAGGGCGGCAAGAGCTCACCCGACGCCGCAGGCGGCACCGGCGGAAACGGCGGGACCGGCGGCTGTCCGCCCGTGACTCTCGCCCAGATGCAACAGGGAACGAGGCCGTGCGACGGCACCGGCTCGGACGGCGGCAACGGCGGCGACGGCGGCAACGCGGCGCCCGGGGCCTCCGGAGGAAACGGCGGCGCGGGCGGGGCCGGCGGCAACACGACGAAGGCCAAGGGCGGCGACGGTGGCAAGGGCGGAGACGCGAAGCCCGGCCAGCCGGGCGCCGACGGGGGTCCCGGACAGCCGGGCGGTGGCCCCGGCGGCACCACGTCCGGCGTGAACGGCCAGAACGGGACGAACGGCGGCTGAGCCGTCCTAGTCGCCAAGGGCGGCCGCGGCCGCGTCCCAGATGTCGAGCAGCCGGCCCGTCTCGTACGCGGCGGTGAAGTCCGGATCGTCCTGGTCGAGCAGGGCGCCGCCGCGCCTGGTCCGTTCGTTCGGCCATCGCGGGAGCCGTCCGCCCTCCGCCTCCGCCGCTCCCCAGAGGACGCCCGCACGCTCGAGGTCGCCCCGACCCAACGCGACTTGCGCCAAGCCCGCGATCGTGTACAGGGCCCAGAGCCGATTTTCCTGCTCGATCTCGATCCGAAGTGCAGCGAGTCCTTCCTGTTCGGCCTCGTCGAGGTCGCCGGCGCGGATCGCGAGCATCAACAGCTCGTGGAGCTGGCCGGATTCCCACCAGGTCCATCCCGTGGCGCGTGCTCCATCGGCGCTCTGCCGGGTCAGCCGCATGGCCGCTTCGAGATCGCCGTCGGCCAGCGCGAGCTGGCCCAGCAGCCAGTACCCGGAGATCTCGATGTTGAAGAACTTTCCGTGGGCGTGGGCCATCGAGCTTTCCGTCAGCTCGCGCATCCGCGGCCAGTCCTCCTGCCGCCAGGCCGCCACGGCGAGCATGTGCTCGATCGTGGCGACTCCCTGCACGTCGCCGAGCTCTCGGTAGAGCCCGAGGCTCTCCTCCGACGCCTCTCGGGCGAGCTCGTCCTCACCGGCCAGGTCGGCGGCGCCCGCGTACACGCAGAGGACGTCGGCGCGCAGGTGAGGCGAGATCGGTCCGGCGCGTTCGAGCAGCGCATCCAGCCGGCGCATGCCTCCTTCGGGAGTGGCGCTGTTCCAGAAAGCCTGCAGCGCGACCGCCAGTTCGAGCCCGAAGACCGGGTCGTTCTCCTCGGCCCAGTCGAGGGCGCCCCGCAGGTCGTCGCGCTCCGCGAGAACCACATTGACGTCGGCCTCCGTCTCCTCCTTCGTCAAGCGCGCGGAACGTGCGATCTCGAGCATGCGGACTGCATGACGCCGGCGGATCTCGGCCGCGTCTTCGGCTTCTTCGAGCTGCTCGGCCGCGAACTCCCGGATCGTTTCGAGCATCCAGAACCGCTCCTCGCCCAGGCGGCCCGTGCGGCGGCGAAGCAGGCTCTTGTCGAGCAGCGACGCCAGCGTGTCGAGCTCTGCCTCGCAGACCGCTTCCGCCGACTCGAGCGTGCAGCCGCCGCGGAACACAGCGAGCTGCGCGAACAGGCGCCGCTCGTCGTCGTCCAGCAGGTCGTGCGACCACGCGATCGTCGCCCTCAGCGTGGCGTGGCGCTCGTCGGCGTCCCGGGTTCCCTTGAGCAGGTCGAGCCGGCCGCCGAGGCGCTCGAGCAGGAGCTCAGGAGGGAGCAGCTTCGTCCGCGCGGCCGCGAGCTCGAGCGCGAGCGGAAGCCGGTCGAGCCGCTCGCACAGCCGCGTGACCGTCTCGCTCGCGCTCACGTCAGGACGCACCGCCCGCGCGCGCTCGCAGAAGAGCACGACCGCCTCCTCCGAGTCGAGCGGCGGCAGGTCGAGCTCGGTCTCGCCCTGGACGCGAAGCGCCTCACGGCTGGTCACGATCAGGCGCAGCGCCGGCACCGCGGCGGCGAGCTCCGACAGCGGGCCGGCCGCGGCGGGCAGCAGCTGCTCGACGTTGTCGCAGACGACGTGCGTCCGCCTGTCCGCCACCCGGGCGGCGATCGCCGCCACGTCGGGCGCGGCCGCGCCGAGGCTGTCCGAAATCGCCGAGCGCACGAGCGCGGGGTCGCGGAGCGGCGCGAGGGAGACGAACACGGTCCCGCCGTCCGCGTCCTCCGCCAGCAGGCGGGCGAGCTCGATCGCGAAGCGCGTCTTTCCGGTTCCTCCCGGGCCGAGGATCGTGAGCACTCGCGGATCGCGCTCGTAGACGAGCGAGACGGCGGCAAAGAGCTCGCCCTCGCGGCCGACGAACGCCGTGGCAGGCGTGGGGAGGTCGACGCTGCCGGGCGTGCGGAGCGGCGAGAACTCGCCGTCGCCAAGCTGGGAGAGGCGGACGAGCCCGTCGAAGTCCTTCAGCCGGTGCTGCCCGAGGTCGCGGAGCGTCGTGGCCGTGTCGAGGAGCGGCGCGGTGGTCGGTGAGACCAGGATCTGGCCGCCGTGCCCGAGCGCCGCGATCCGCGCGGCGCGGTGCACGTCCAAGCCCACATAGCCCTCGTCGGTGACCGTCGGGACGCCGGTGTGCAGTCCGATCCGCACGCGGATCGGCCCGGCCCCGAGAGCTTCCGAGGTCGCGAGGGCGGCGGTCGCCGCCGCCTCGGCGGTTGGGAACGCGACGAAGAACGCGTCGCCCTGCGTGTCCACCTCCACGCCGCCCGAGGCGGCGACGGCGTCGCGCAGTAGCCGGCGGTGTTCCCCGAGCGCCGCTCCGTACGGCTCCGGGCCGAGCTCGTGCAGGAGCCTCGTGGAGCCTTCGACGTCGGTGAAGAGGAAGGTGACGGTGCCGCTGGGGAGATCCGTTCGCATCCGCCGCCCGCTGCGCGCCGGTCTTAGCCTCTCGCTTCCGCGAAGCGGTCGGCCGCGAAGTCGAGGTCCTCGAACGAGTGCGCCGCCGACATCTGCGTCCTGATCCGGGCCGTGCCGCGTGGGACGACCGGGAACGAGAAGCTGACCGCGTAGACGCCGAGCCCGACGAGCTTCGCCGCCAGCTCGGCGGCCTCGACCTCGTCGCCGATCATGACGGGCACGATGGGGTGCTCGCCCGGGAGGATCTCGAAGCCGAGCTCGTTCATCCGGGCACGGAACCGCGCCGTGTTCTCGCGCAGGCGGTCGCGCAGCTCGTGCGATGACTCGATCAGCTCGAGTGCGCGCACGCTCGCGGCGACGACCGACGGAGCAAGGCTGTTCGAAAAGAGGTATGGGCGCGCCCGCTGGCGCAGGAGCTCGACGATCTCGCGCCGCGCGGCGACGTAGCCCCCGCTCGCCCCACCGATCGCCTTGCCGAGCGTCCCGGTGACGATGTCGACGCGGTCGATCACGCCGAAGTGCTCAGGCGTGCCGCGGCCGCCCGGCCCGGCGACGCCGACGGCGTGCGAGTCGTCCACCATGACCAGCGCGCCGTGCTCCTCGGCGAGCTCGCAGATCCGGTCGAGTCGTGCGAGATAGCCGTCCATCGAGAAGACGCCGTCGGTCGCGATCAGCCGCCGTCGCGCTCCCGACGCCTCCCGCAGCCGCGCCTCGAGCTCGTCCATGTCCCCGTTCGCGTAGCGGAGCCGCTGCGCCTTGCAGAGGCGGATCCCGTCGATGATCGACGCGTGGTTGAGCTGGTCCGAGATGACGGCATCCTCCTCGCCGAGCAGCGCCTCGAAGAGACCGCCGTTGGCGTCGAAGCACGAGCTGAAGAGGATGGTGTCGTCGGTGCCGAGGAACTCCGAGAGCCGCTGCTCGAGCTCGCGGTGGAGCGCCTGCGTCCCGCAGATGAACCGCACCGAGGCCATGCCGTAGCCCCAGCGGTCGAGCGCGTCGCGCGCCGCCTCGACGATCGCTGGGTGGTTCGCGAGGCCGAGGTAGTTGTTCGCGCAGAGATTGAGGAGCTCGCCGCTCTCCTCGACGTTGACGTGCGCCCCCTGCGGCGTCGTCATCGTGAGCTCGCTCTTGTAGGTGCCGGCCTCACGGATCTCGGCCAGCGTCTCGACGAGTTCGTCGCGCAGTGTTCCGTACAACTGCCTGCCTCCTAGGTGGTGTCGGTCCAGTCGAGGATCACCTTGCCGGAGTCGCCCGAGCGGGCGACGGCGAAGGCCTCCTCGAAGTCGCGGTACGAGAAGCGGTGGGTGATCACGGGGGAGATGTCGAGCCCCGACTGGAGCAGCACGGTCATCTGGTACCAGGTCTCGTACATCTCGCGGCCGTAGACGCCCTTGAGCGTGAGCTGATTGAAGATGACCGCCCCGAGATCGAGCTCGGCGTCCCCGGCCGGGATGCCGAGCACCGCGATGCCGCCGCCGTGCGACATGTTGGCAATCATGCTCCGCAGCGCGTCGGGGTTGCCGGACATCTCGAGCCCGATGTCGAAGCCTTCGGTCATCCCGAGCTCCCGCTGCACGTCGGCGAGCTCGCGCTCGGTCGGGTCGACGGCCACCGTCGCGCCCATCCGGGCGGCCAGCCCGCGCCGGTAGGGGTTCGGATCGGAGACGACCACGTGGCGCGCGCCGGCATGCCGGACGACGGCGCACGCCATGCAGCCGATCGGGCCGGCGCCGGTGACGAGTACGTCCTCGCCGAGCACGGGAAACGAGAGCGCGGTGTGGACGGCGTTGCCGAAGGGGTCGAAGATCGCCGCGACGTCCTCGTCGACCCCCGCCCAGTGGCGCCAGATGTTCGTCATGGGGAGGACGACGAGCTCGGCGAACGCGCCGGGGCGCTGCACGCCGAGGCCGATCGCGTGCGCACAGAGGTGGCGCCGGCCGGCCATGCAGTTCCGGCACCGCCCGCAGACGACGTGGCCCTCGCCGCTGACGAGGTCGCCCACCTGGAAGTCGCTTACGTTCGAGCCGAAGGCGACGACCTCGCCGGCGAACTCGTGGCCGATCACCATGGGCACCGGGATCGTCTCCTGCGCCCACGCGTCCCAGCCGTAGATGTGGAGGTCGGTGCCGCAGATCCCGGTCTTGTGAACGCGGATCAGGACGTCGTTGATGCCGGGCTCGGGCGCCGGCACGTCCTCGAGCCAGAGGCCCTCCTCCCGCTTCGCCTTCACGAGCGCCTGCACGGAGGCTCACTCTCGCAGATCGCCATCCGAACACGAGGAGGCTGTCTGGTGACCGGCGGGTGCACGCTCAAATCGCCCTCCGATGAGCGGCGGGGCCGAGCTGACGCCTGGCCCCGCGGCACCACTGACTCGTTATCATGCCGGCATGGCGAGGACACTGCTCGCCGCGGTGGTAGTTGTCGTTGCAGCGGGGGGCGTTGCACAGGCGTCCGGCGTCCAGACGCCGGTTCTGCTGGCTGCAGCCGCCACTCATCGCCATGTGGTCGTCACGGTCTCGGTCGGCGACCTACGGCCGACTGAGCTGCTGGTCGCCAGGCGGCGCGCCGTAGACGAGGACGGCGCGTTCCTCCGCCGAAACGTGCGTCTCGAGGAGACGATCCACTTGCCTGCGTCGACGACCGGAGTCGTGCGCTGGAAGAGCCGCGGCACGCTCGCTCCCGGGACTTTCTTCGTGCAGGTGCTGGCGGTCGCCACCGGCGGCGTAACCGACTGCCCCCGCTTCCAGCCACATTGCAACGAGCACTGGTCGAGCGTGCGCCGGATCGTCGTCGCCCGGTCGAGCTGACGCGGGCGCTCACGCATAGGACGGGGGCCGCCTTGCGGCGGCCCCCGTGATGGTCCAGCTACGTCCGGACAGCTCTAGCTAGTGAGGCCCTGGAGGCCCTCCCTTCTTGCCTGCCGGACACGGGTTGTTGCTCAGCGTGTTGTGGAAGTTGTTCAGTCGCTGGCTGACGCTCGGGCCGGCGACCGGATAGTTCGAAACGAGCAGGCCGCCGTACTCGACGCCGGAAACGCCCCCGAAGTTGTTCGTCGTGCCAGGGATGTTGCCGCCGCCCTCCTGCCAGACGCACGACCCGTTCGCGGCGGTCGTGGTCGTGTAGATCGGGTAGAAGGACGCGCCGTTCGGCGGATTCACGCATCCCGCCCCCGGACTCGGGTCGGCGGGATTGGTCAGGTGACGCTGGCAGTTGTTGGTGCTGGAGAAGTCAGACCCCTCGATACGCGGGAGGTCTGCCTCGAACGCAACCTGCTGGTAGTCGTTGTTGAACGGTCCAGGACCGGTCGGGTTTCCGCCCTTGAACAGCGGGCTGCTGAACACGATCGGCGTCGAGACCTTCGTCGCTGCCGCGCCTGTGGTCCCGGGCCAGTTTCCGTTCTGGTACTCGGGTCCGTCGAAGTCGTAGTCCCCGCCGATCGAGAAGCCGAGGCACCCGTTGAACGAGGGGTTGGCCTGGTTGTTGTTGGAATCGATCACCGGGAGGTTGAAGCAACTCGTGTCGTCGCCGAAGGGCGTGGCCGGGCTGATGACCTCGCCAGGGTCTTGCACCGTGCAGTGGCCGCCTTGGCGCGAGATCGGGGCGTTGCAGTACTCGAAGTGCCCGATCTCGTCCGAATAGGCGACGTTGTAGGAATGCGCAGCCCAGAGCACGCGGGTGTCCGGGCTCGACGTGCTGTACATCGGATGGAAGGCATACGCCTCGTCGCTGCAACTCGAGGCGCTCGGCTGGTACAGAGGATGGCCGAAGCCGTTGGCGATGCTCGCGGTCATCGAGCCGGTCTCCCCGGTCGTCAGATCGTTGATCACGACCTGGACGCCAGCAGCCGTGTCGTGGATGGAGACCGTCATCTCGTCTCCGTTGTTCATCTCCAGCGTGTCCGGCCCCGTCGCGAAGCTGTCGGGGAAGACCTGGCGGAGCGGATCAGCCGGGGCCTGCGAGTTCCCGCTCTTGGTGATGAGCGCGAAGTTGACGTACTCCAGTCCAGCGTCGTTGAGGCAGTCGTTGTTGTTCACAACGCCGGTGTTCGAGTTCTGCCCGAAGCTGTCGATGGTCATCGCGGCGCACCACTGGTGGTTGTTGGGACCGCAGGAGACTCCCGTCCCTACACCGCCCCAACCCGGCGGGTAGAACTGCATCTCCATGAATGCGGTGCCCGGCGTCTTGCCGATGTAGTTCGGCGAGCTCGGGTCCGTGCTCGTCTTGATGTTCTTGTCGCTGTCGGCCGGGCAGTTCACACCCGGATTCGGAGCGCTCTGATCGTCGCACAGGGCCATGCCGAACCAGAACGCCGGGTGGAGCATGAAGTTCCACGTCCCGCCGCTCCCGTCTTGCGCGGGCGCCGTGGGCGGATCCGTCGGCAGGGTCAGCTGGTACTGATTCGAGTTCCCCGAGCCCGGCTTGTTCGAGTAGAAGAGCAGCGACGGCTCGTCGTGGCCGGAGACGTACGTCTGGTTGTTCCAGCTCCACGGATCGTTCGCTTCCGCACAAAGCGTTGGGCGTGCGACGCACAGTGGGGCGTTGTAGTCGGCGGCCTTCGCGGCTTGCGTGCCGGTCCCACCGCCGGCCGCGAGCCCGCCGATCAGAGCGAATGCCCCCAAGGCGATCGCCCCGACCAGCGCCAGGCGGCGAGAGACAAGAAAGCGTTGCATAGGTCCTCCCCCTATGGCTTCCCCAGGTACGAACACTGGGCCGGAGCAGTGTTCCAAACCATTCGCGATCCGTGCGTCAGCGGGCACTCGGCGCTAGCATGCGGCGGACTGATGGGGGTCAGGACGCTGGTCGCAGCAGCAGCCGTCCTCCTCGTTGTGGTTCCGTCGGCGCATGCCGCCGCGGACGCGGGGTGGACGAAGGACGCGCAGCAGGCGCGCGCGGCCCTCGCGCGCTCGCTCAAGGCCGGCTACCTCGAGCAGGCTGACGTCACTCGCTACAGCGGGATCATCTCGTTCGCGCGCGGCGTCCACGACCGCGTGCCGCCCGTCCGGGCGCAGCTCATCGAGTCGGTGCTCGGCCAGGTCGCCGCCGCACGCTCGCCGACGGCGCCCCGCGCGCTCTTGCTCTACTCGACGCTGCAGGAGAACGCCTCCTACCTCGGCGCGCACGGTGTGCCGGCGAACGGCAGCGACGTCACCGCGCCCGACGGCGTCGTCTACCGCTACTTCGCGGGCGACGGGCTCGAGTTCCACCCGCTCGCCGAGGCCGGGACGCTCAATGCGCTCATTGCGTCAGGGGATACCGAGGCCGCGCAGGCGCTCGTGGAGGCGCTCGCCGCGCGGGCGGTGCCGAAGTC
>DASQCM010000240.1:0-12749 GCA_035634675.1 Gaiellaceae bacterium | reverse complement strand
GTCGTGTAGACGCCGTCGGCCTGCCAGAAGACGCGCTCGGCGCCCCAGAAGCAGCCCATCCCGACGACGAGCTGCTCCATCTGCTCGGGGAACGGAGGCTGGAGCGGCGTCCCGAGCACGTCGTGCCGCTCGGGGACCTGGATGGGAGTGTCGCGCCCAGGGAGGGCCTCCTCGGGCGTTACCTGTTGGACGTTCTTGGTGAAGAGGAACATGCCTCCAGCTTAGTCGCGAGTCCCTCACCTGGGACTCACGGAGCGCGCCTAGCGTGAACGCATGATCGAGGCTCGCGAGCTGACGAAGGATTACGGCTCCAAGCGCGCCGTCGACGGGCTCAGCTTCACTGTGCGGCCCGGGATCGTGACGGGCTTCCTCGGGCCGAACGGCTCAGGCAAATCCACAACGATGCGCCTCATCCTCGGGCTCGACGCGCCGACCGACGGCGACGTCACGGTCAACGGCCGCCACTACCGGGACCACGCCTCCCCGCTGCACGAGGTCGGCGCGCTGCTCGAGGCACGCTCCGTCCACACCGGGCGGTCGGCGTACAACCACCTCCTCGCGCTGGCCCAGACGCACGGCATCGGGAAGCGGCGCGTGGCCGAGCTCATCGACCTCGTCGGCCTGCACGAAGTGGCGCGCAAGCGCACCGGCCAGTTCTCGCTTGGGATGGGCCAGCGGCTTGGCATCGCTCAGGCCCTGCTCGGCGATCCGAAGACGGTGATGCTCGACGAGCCGGGCAACGGGCTGGACCCCGAGGGCATCCAGTGGGTGCGCAGCCTCCTCAAGAGCCTCGCGGCGGAGGGCCGCACGGTGTTCGTCTCGTCACACCTCATGGGTGAGATGGCGCTCACCGCCGACCACCTGATCGTGATCGGTCGCGGCAAGCTGATCGCCGATACGAGCGTCGACGACTTCGTGGCGCGTGCCTCGCAGAAGGTCGTCATCGTCCGCTCGCCCGAGCTCGAGCGGCTGCGCCACGCACTCGTCGGCCCAAACGTCTCCTTCGGCGAGGCGGGTCGCGGCGCGCTCGAGGTCCACGGGCTGACGGCCGAGCAGGTCGGCGACACGGCCGCCGCCGCCGGAATCGCGCTCCACGAGCTGACGCCGCAACAGGCCTCGCTCGAAGAGGCGTTCATGAACCTCACCCGGGACGACCTCGAGTTCGCCGCGGAGATGGAGGAGGCGGTCGCGTGAGCACCCTGACTCCGACCGTTCAGCTCCCGCGCCTCGAGACCACGGGTCGCGTCGCCTTCTATCGCGTGCTGCTCTCCGAGTGGACGAAGCTGCGCTCGGTCCGGTCGACGAAGTGGTCGCTCGGCGTCGGCTTCCTCCTCACGATCGCGTTCCCGATCCTCTTCGCGGTCGTCACCCGGACGCACTGGCACACGATGTCGCCGCACGAGAGGGCGGATCGGCATCCGCTCGACATCGCGCTCGCAGGCGTCAACGTCGCGCAGCTCGCGATCGCCGTCCTCGGCGTGCTCCTCATCACGGCCGAGTACTCGACCGGCTCGATCCGTTCGACCTTCACCGCCGTGCCGAAGCGGCTGCCCGTGCTCTGGGCGAAGCTGATCGACTACGCGGTCGTCGCGTTCGTGCTCACGGTGCCGGCGGTGCTCGTGAGCTTCTTTGCGAGCCAGGCGATTCTCGCCAACATTCAGCCGCTCCAAATCTCGTTCACGCATCCGGGCGTCGCGCGGGCGGTGCTCGGCGGTGCGCTTTACGTGATGCTCGTGGGGATCTTCGCCCTCGCACTCGGCGCGATCGTGCGGAATACCGCAGGCGGCATCGCCGCTTTCGCCGCGATCTTCTTCGTGCTGCCGCCACTGATGAACGTGCTGCCGCTGAGCTGGAACCACGCGATCAGCCAGTACCTCCCGCTCGAGTCGGGGGGACAGCTCTTCGCGCTGCACCACGGCGCGCACACGCTCAGGCCGTTGACGGGTGGGCTCGTCTTCGCCGCGTATTGCGCCGCCGCGATCGTGATCGCGGCCGTCCTGCTCGTGCGCCGGGACGTCTAGGCCTCCTCACCGAACAAGCCCGCGCGCCTGCCACCATGAAGGCGTGAGCACGGACGAATCCCGCGGAGAGGGTGTCCTGGCGAACGCGGCTTCGGCCGGCTCAGCCGGCGCCGGCGGCCTGGGGCGCCGGCTCGCCCGCTTGCTCGGCGGCGAGGAGCGGACGCGCGTCATCCTGATCCTCGCGGCGGTGCTCGGGCTGAGCGGCGCCGACGCTGCGACCGTGGGCGCGTCGGCCACGGAGTTGCGCGCGGGGCTCCACATCAACAACACGGACATCGGCCTGCTCGTCGCCGTGAGCTCGCTCGTGGGCGCCTTCGCAACCCTGCCGTTCGGCGTCCTGGCCGACCGGGTGACGAGGACGCGCATCCTCGGCTTCACGATCCTCCTGTGGGGCGTCGCGATGCTCTGGAGCGCGACGGCGTCGAGCTTCACGGAGCTCCTCTGGACGCGGCTCTTCCTCGGCGCCGTCACCGCGTCTGCGGGTCCAATCGTCGCCTCCCTGGTCGGCGACTGGTTCGGCAGCTGGGAGCGCGGCCGGATCTACGGCCTCATCCTCGCCGGTGAGTACGTCGGCGCCGGCTTTGGCTTCGCCGTCACCGGCAGCATCTCCGCGCTCTCGTGGCGGGCGGCGTTCGTCATCCTCGCGCTGCCGGCCTTCGCGCTCGCCTTCGCCGTCTGGCGGCTGCGAGAGCCGAAGCGCGGCGGGCTCGGCGTGCTCGCCCACGAATCCCGGCCGCCGCCGCCCGAGGCGCTCGCGGACGAAGGGCGGCAGGAGACCGACGCCCAGCGGATTGCGCGCGAGCAAGGACTCGTGGCGGACCCGGACCTCGTCGTCAGCCCCGAGCAAGCTCGCCGGATGAGCCTCGTCAACGCCACCAGGTACGTCCTGCGCGTCCGGACCAACGTCGTCCTGATCGCGGCGAGCGCGTGCGGCTACTTCTTCCTCGCCGGCCTCCAGACGTTCGGTGCCGAGTTCATCAAGGAGCAGTACGGGGTCAACCAGGTTCTCGCCAACCTCCCGCTCCTCGTCGTGGGAGTAGGCGCGCTCCTCGGCGTCCTCGCCGGCGGATCGATCGGCGACTGGCTGCTGAAGCGCGGCGTCCTGAACGCCCGGATCCTGACGCCCGGGTTTGCCGCCGTGGCGACGGCGATCCTCTTCATTCCGGCGATTTTCACGCGCCAGGCGGTCACCGCACTTCCGTATCTCACGGCCGCCGGCTTCTTCCTCGCGGCCCAGAACCCACCGCTCGACGCCGCCCGACTGGACATCATGCCGCCGCTGCTCTGGGGCCGGGCCGAGGCCGTCCGGACGCTGCTGAGATCGCTCGCGATCGCGCTCGCGCCGCTCCTCTTCGGAGCCGTCTCCGACTACGTCTTCGGCGGCGGCCGCTCCGGCCTCCAATGGACGTTCGCCATCATGATCCTCCCGCTCGGGGCCAGCGCCTGGCTCCTCTTCAAGGGGACGAAGACCTATCCAGGCGATGTCGCCACTGCGGCGGCGAGCGCGGCCTCACCGGACTACGCTCAGCGGGAGGTGACCGGATGAGCACGGGCAACGCATTTCTCGTCCTCTCCACCTTCCTCGCCTGCGGGGTCGAGATGGTGGAGGCACTGACGATCGTCCTCGCCTCCGGGGTCGCCCGCGGCTGGCGCTCGTCCCTCGCGGGTCTCGGAGCGGCGACGGTCGTGCTCGCGATCCTGGTCGTGGCGCTCGGCCCGGCGCTCACCCATATCCCGCTCCAGGCGCTGCGGCTTGTCGTGGGCGCGCTCCTGCTCGTGTTCGGGCTGCAATGGCTGCGGAAGGCGATCCTGCGCGCGAGCGGCTACAAAGCGCTGCACGACGAAGACGCGATCTTCGCCCGCGAGCTCGCAGAGGCGCAGAGCGCCGAGCACGTGGAGCGAGCCGGCATCGACTGGTACGGATTCACGCTGTCGTTCAAGGGAGTGCTGCTCGAGGGGCTCGAGGTCGTGTTCATCGTGCTGACGTTCGGTAGCGCGCAGGGCTCGATCCCACTCGCTGCCGCCGGCGCCGCTGCGGCGCTCGTCCTCGTGGCCGGCGTCGGAATCGCCGTGCGGGCGCCGCTCGCGCGCGTCCCCGAGAACACGCTGAAGTTCGCCGTCGGGGTGATGCTGACGACGTTCGGGATCTTCTGGTCGGCCGAGGGCGCCGGCGCGGAGTGGCCCGGCGGCGACGCAGCGATTCTCGGCGTGCTCGGCTTCGTAGTCCTCATGTCGCTCGCCTTCGTGCGGCTGCTGCGCCGCGAACGGCTCGAGGCGGTGCCGGCTTGAAGCACCTCGCAGCGTTCGGCCGGTTCTGGTGGAACTTCGTCGTGGGCGACGACTGGCGCGTGGCGGCGCTCGTCGCCGTGGCGATCGGCGCGACGGCTGCGCTCGAGGCAGGAGGCGTGACGACCTGGTGGCTCTTGCCACTGGCCGTCCCGCTCATCCTCTGGCTGTCGCTGCGCAGGGCGATACGCTCGGCCTAGCCCACGTCCCGCGCTAGAGAAGTTTGCTGACATGCCGACGCTGATTCCCGTGATCGCCGGTCTCGGCCTCGCGGTCGCTTTCACGAGCCCAGGCTCCGTCGTGACGATGATCGTGCTGCTGAGCATGTCGTCGCCGCTGCGGCGGGCAATCGCCTTCATCTGCGGCTGGGTTCTGGCGATCGGCGTGCTCGCTCTTCTGATGATCTTCGTCCTCCACGGCCAGGACTTCAGTTCGAAGCACACGACGCCGTCGAGGGCTGTCTCGATCGTCGAGATCGTCCTCGGCGCCCTGATCACGGTCGGCGCTGCACGCCTTTATCGGCGGCCGAGAACTGCGAAGGGGCCCGAGTCACCGCCGAAGTGGCTCGACCGTGTCGAGCACGTGCACTGGTCGTGGTGCGTCGTGGCCGGAGCCGTGATGCTGAGTTACGCGCTCTCGCTCGCGGCGATCGCGGAGATCCTGAAGGCGAACGTGAGCACCCTCGCCGCTTCCGTAGCGGCGGTGGTCTTCGCGGCCACGTCGATCGTAACCATCGCTGCTCCGGTGGTCGTCGTCGTAGCGGCACCCCGGCGCTCGAACGAGGTGTTGGCCTCGTGGCGCGCGTGGCTGGTCGCGAACTCGCGCTCGATCGCCCTGATCGCGCTGATGGTCGTCGGCGCGATTCTGATCGCCCGCGGCGCCTACGACCTGGCTGCCTAGAGCGCTTTTGGCTTAGATAGACGTCGCGGGCCCGTAGCTCAGCTGGTTAGAGCAGCGGACTCATAATCCGTTGGTCCCTGGTTCGAATCCAGGCGGGCCCATCTCACTGCTCCCGCAGGATCCGCTGAGGGTGTGCAGGTTCGCGCGTCGCGTCGGGTAACGATTCCCTCAGAATGGCGACGGCGATGAAGGTCTTCCAGCACGAGACGCGACTCCGCACTGCCGGAGGCCTCACCGTCACGGACATCACCGAGGACGTCCAGCGCGCCGTTCGGGACAGCGCCATCGGGGACGGGATCGCCTGCATCTACTCGCCGCACACGACGTGCTGCGTCCGCGTGAACGAGATGGAGACGGGCTTCCTCGACGACTTTTGCGACCTCCTGAAGCGGCTCGTGCCGAGCGAGAGCTACTACGCGCACGACGACTGGGACCGCCGTACCGAGAACATCTGCCCCGAGGACATGGATCAGGGCAACGGCCACTCGCACTGCATGGCGATGCTGCTCGGCACCGCCGGCGAGTCTGTGCCCGTCCGCGACGGCGAGCTCCAGCTCGGAACGTGGCAGCGCGTCCTCTTCATCGAGCTCGACCGCGAGCGCGACCGGCGATGGCTCGTCCAGGTCGTCGGTACCTGAGCTAGAGCTCGCGCCAGCGCCGGGCTAATGCCCGTTGGCGGAGAAGTGCATGTAGTCCTTGGTCGAGCCGACCCAGGATCCGCCCCAGCCCCAGCCAATCGAGGCGAACGCTGCCCGCACGGCGGGCGTCACCATCCCCGGCCGGCGCCACGACCGCTTCATGTACGAGACCGCGGTCTTGTCCCGCGTCATCCCGCAGCCGACGTAGGGGTTCTCGCGCGGATCGAGGTCGATCGCCTCGCCGAAGGCGTGCATCGACCAATGGTGGGTCGTCGAGCTCTTGCTGCATGGTGACGCGCCCGCGTTACGGCACTCGAAGGACGCAGTCACGTCGCCGCTCTGCCACGCGTGCGGGCCGTAGGCGGACGAGAACGCGGCGTCCCGGATCGGGAACCGCATCCGGTAGAGCTTCGCGAAGACGGTGCCGAGCGGGTAGGCGTACTTTGCATTGACCACGAGCTGCCCGACGTGCGTGGCGCTGTCGAAGCCGTAGTAGGGGAAGCTGAGCACGCGGAGCTGCGACGGCCAGACCGGGCAGCCGCGGTGCCACTCGCCCGCACGGATGATCGCCTGCGTCTGCGCGTGCGTGAGCCGTGCAACGCCGGTCTGCTGGCTCGCAGCACGGCTCGTCGCTGCGGTCACCGCTAGGACGGCGGCGAGGAGGATCAGCGCGGTTAGCTTCATCGAGCCGCCATGGTGCCAGGCATCGAGGACGCTCGAAGGCGCCAAGCGTCCTCGGAGCGAGAGGGCCGCGTGCGACCGCGGCCCTCTCGCCGTGCATTACTCGACTTGTGTCTCTCAGAAGGGCCCCGGGCCGGGCGGTCCGCCCTCGGTGGCCGGGCTGGCCAGAACGCATTGGCCGATCCGATTGCCGCCGACCGTGTTCGGCTGCGGGGCACGCGGATAGAGGTCCTCGGAGAGGTCGCCGCTGTCCCAGACCATGCTGTTGTCCTGACAGTTCAGGTTCCCCTGGATCTGGTTGAGGACGATCTCGATTGCGTCCGGGTCGGCCATCTGATCGTCGATCACCCGCACGTTGCCGCCGACCTGAACGCGAGCCAAGCCCAGCCAGCAGCCGGTCATCCCGGTCAGGCCGACGTTGCCGGCGACTGTGCTGTCCTCGTATGTGGTGTAGGCGGGCGGCCCGAGCAGAGCGAAGATTCCCTGCGGGTCGCACGTGAACCCGCCGCCCCCGCCGCTCTGGACCACGTTGCCCCCGATCGTGGCGTCGTGGACGATGACGCCGAGGGGATCGGACGAGATGATGTTGCCACCTACGACAGCCGGCCCGTTGAGCGTCGGGTTGTCCTGATTCGGATCGTCGAAGCAGCCGAAGCTCGACGCGAAGCACCCGAGGATCAGAGTGCCGCCGCTCTGGACGATGATGTTCCTCTTCACCGTCAGGGGCGAGGAGGCGAACGCCGCGATGAGCGTCGAGCCAGGAAGCACCGTCAGGTTGCCGTTGATCGTCGTCGGGCCGGCGACCGCGCCGCAGACGCCCGAGACTTGGACGTTCCCCGAGTACGTGCCGCTGAGAACCCCGGCCTCCGCCGGGAAGTTGTCCGCGCTGCCGGTACAGGTGGCGTTGTCCTTCGCTGCCGCCTGACCCGCGGTTATTGCGAGAAGCCCAGCTGCGAGAAGGCCTCCCACGCAAAGGCGCGAGAAGACACGACCAGGTCGTCTCATCTTTTCACTCTCCTCCCCCAAGTTCCGCAGGGTTGCTGCGGGCTGTTTGCCTACAGTGCTGATTCCCCTGAGGGCATGGAGTCTAGGACGCTCCTCGAGTGGGCACAAGCAGGCAAGCGCTCCCCGAAGGCAGCGCGATTGAAGAGCTTCGGTGCGTGGTCCACACTGTGGATGGATGTGCAGGCTTGCTCTTCTCGCGCTGACCGTTGGCGTAGCGCTGGCCGGCACGACGGCCGCACTCGCCGGGCCGAGGGATCCGCAGCTGCACAAGCGCGCCGCGGACGTGCGGCTGGCGAAGTCGCTGATCCTGAAGCGCGCCGATTTGCCCGCCGGCTTCGTCGACAACGGCCCTCAAAAGAGCTCGGGGCCCACGCCGGACCTCCCGTGCCCGGAGCCGAACCTGCACGCCCTGGTCATGACGGCCGACGCCAGCAGCCACAACTTCGTCCGCAAGCACCCGGGCGCGTACGCCGAGACCGCGACCGGAGCGTCGTTCTTCCTGCGCGCGGCTCAGGCGGAAAGGGCGGTTGCAGCGATCACCAGCAAGAAGATGGGGCCCTGCCTGAAACAGGCGGTGATCAAGGGCGCGAGCAAGGGCGCCAACGGGACGTTGAAGGTCGTCGCCGCGCACGCGACACCGATCTCGGAATCCGTCGTCGACATGCACATAAAGCTGTGGGACATCCTGGTGACCTTCAGCGTGAAGGGTCATGTCGTCCGGGACGAGGTGGTGCTCGGGTTTTTCCGCCGCGGCCGCGTCGTCTCGACCTTGCTGGTGAACTCGCTCAACGGTCTGACCGAGAACGAGTCGAAGAACATCTCCGAGAAGATGACCTTCCGCCTCGAGTCGCTGCCAAAGTCCGTCGTGCGCTAACGCCGCGAGACGACCGTCGCGGCGCCGTCGCGCCCTATCCGGTAGAGCCGCCCGATCGCTGCGGTGTCCACCACGTAGACGGAGCCGTCGGCCGCGGCCGCGACGGAGTAGGGATCCCCGAACACGTGCTTCACGGCCCCGAGAGGCTTACCGTCGATCCTGAGGTGGACGACGCGATGCGTGCTCGCGTCGACGACGTAGGCAGTTTGTCCGTCGGGCGCTATCGAGATCCCGCGTGGCTCGCCGAGGTCGCCCCAGGTCTCGACCGCACCGGTCTTCAGGTCGACGCGCTTCACTCGGCCGTTTCCGGTGTCGGAGACGAGCAGCCCGCCGTCGCTCGTCACGGCGAGCCCGTGGGGCCCGGAGAGGTTCGCCGCCACCTGCACGGGCTTCCCGGTGCCGCCCGGGAGCTTGAATGCCTGCGTCTGCGTCGTGTAGTAGACGTCACCGTTCGGCGCAACCGCGATCGGGCCGACGTCACTGCCGGCAGCCACCACCTCAGTGGCGCCCTTGGAGCCGTCGATTCGCAGCAGCGAGCCGCCGGCGGACACGTAGATGGCACCCGACGGCGCGAGAGCAACCCCGTACGCCCGGCGGACCGTCGTGACAACAGCGGTCTTGCCCGTCACCGGGTCGATCCGCAGCACCCGGCCATTGCCGTTCTCGACCAGCAGCAACGATCGGGTCGAATCGACGGCCACCGAGGTAGGCCAGGCGAAGGCCAGCGGCACGGCGCCACGCTGGACGCGAACCGCGCCGAGCCGTACGCGAGTCCCGCCTGCCTGCGCGCCGTACACCCAGCGGCCCGCGTTCGGAAACTCGACCTTGGCGCTGTAGCGCCCGCGCGACAGCGCCCGGGCGGCGAACGAGCGGCTCGCGCGGCCGCGGGAGATCCAGACCCTGACCTTTGTTGCGTGCGACGCCCGCACGACGACCGGCGCTGCCTGCCCCACCTCCGGCCGGCCCGGTCCGTGCACGAGCGTGAGCCGTACGCCGGGCGCTGCGGCGGCGCAGGCTGCTGCGACGGCCGCCGCGACGATCACGCTGGCGAGACTCGCTCTCTTCCGCCGGGCCATGCTCATTCCGACGTAGACGTGGGATCATCTGTTGCAAAGGTTTTTTGCAATGGCCGACCGCGACCCCACCCGCGTCCAGATGTGGGCGATGGCCCACCCACTGCGCCTCGAGATCCTTGGGCTGCTCGTCGAGGGCCCCGCAACCGCGTCGATGCTCGCGCGGCGGCTCGGCGAGTCGAGCGGCTCGACGAGCTACCACCTGCGCGTGCTCGCGCGCGCGGGCGCGATCGTGGAGGATCCCGAGCTGGGAACCCGCCGCGAGCGCTGGTGGCGGCGACCCGACCCGTTCGTCCTCATCCCGACGGACGACGACCTGGAGGGCCGCGCGATCACGGCGCGGATGCTCGGCCTGTTCTTTGCGCGCGACGAGCAGGCGCGGCGGCACCTGGTCACGCGGGACCTCGGCGCCGCCTGGCGGGCGGGCGCCTTCGTCGGCAACTGGTTCCTCGAGCTGACTCCGCAGGAGGCGGATGCGCTCGCCGAGCGCCTCACCGAGATCGTGCAGGAGCTTCGCGCTCGCCCCCACCCCACCCGCGGCGCCGACCGCGCGCTCGTCTCGGTCAGCGTCCTGCCGTGGCTGGAGTAACGTCGCCTCCCTCGACCTGGGCCTGTGGCGGCCTGGCGAGCAGCACCGCTCCCGCGACCACGGCGCCGAAAGCGAGCGCACGAGCCACGCCGAGCCCACCGTGCGGCAGCGGCTCGTCGAGGATCACGGTCCCGGCCGCGATCGGGAGCGCATTCGTCACCAACGTGGCCAGGCCGGCAACGGTGAGCGCGGCGCCCGCCTGGTAGCCGATCTGGAGCAGCGCGGTCCCTAGCCCGTAGCCGAGAAGTAGAAGCACGACGAAGGCGGAACGCGCGCCGCCCTGGGTCGTGACCTTCGTGGCGATGTCACCGATGGAGAAGAAGAGACCGCCGGCGACGCCGTATGCGACCGCCTTCCCGTAGCGCACACTCCCGACGACGACGAGCACCACCGCGATAACCGCGGAGATGCCGAGCCAGAGCACGATCGGCACGATCTTTCCGGTTCCCTCCTCGGCCTTCCCGCCGACGAGGGAGATCGAAAGAGCTACCAGGCCGAGGACCGAAAGCAACACGCCGCCCACCTCCCGGCGCGCGAGTGGCCGCCTCGCGATGCGGGCCGAGGCGAACGCGAGCACGCCGATCCCACCGGCGGAGATGCTCTGCACGAGCGAGAGCGGCGCCAGCACCAGCGCGGCCACGTAGAGCAGGAAGCCGCCGGTCTCCATCGCGAATCCGAGCAGCCAGCTCCGGTCTCCGAGCAGCAGCCGCGCCGACTGGACCGGACGGCGCATGGAGAGCACGGGCAGCTCCGCCGCCGCGTCGTGCTCGCGCAGGTACGCCAGATTGATGAGGATCGCCGAGGCGAGCGCGAGTACGAGACCCGTGATCGTCCCGGCGCTCACCTCGGTGCGTGGCGGCTACACAGCCGCGTGCTTCTCCACGGCGTCATGCGCGCCCGGCCAGCCGTACTCGACCTCGGCGGCGAGAGGGCTAGTCGCGTCGTCGAGCGACTCGTACTCGCGCAGGCCCGCGTTCGTCTTCGCGCGTTCTGCCATGAAGACTGCGCCGTACCCGAGCGCCGCCAGGAGCACGGAAGCGATCGCCGGGCCGATCCCCGCCGTCATCCACATCGCGCCAAAGCCGAACCCGACTGCACTTCCGAAATACCGTAACGAGCTGTCCACTGCGTACCTCCTCGTCGTGAAGCCCTGCCCGACGACGATTCGCGGCGGCGCCGCGGACACCTGCACTGCGTTCTGGCACTCTGCTCGAGGTGGGGGCACGCCTTTTCCTCGCAACCGTGCTGTCGGCGGTGCTCCTGGCGCCGGCCGCCGGCGCTTCCGGGTCGGCGCGTAGGCCCATGGCCTATACAGGCCTCGGCACCTGGGTCGACATCTACGCGACTTCCACCTGGGCCCGTCCGGAGCGCGCAGTGACGGCCATGGCGCGGGACGGCGTCCGGACGCTCTACCTCCAGACCGGCAACTACTCGCAGCCGGTCGACCTCGTGCGGCCGCGGGCACTCGGGCGCTTCATCGACGCCGCTCATGCAGCCGGGCTGCGGGTGGTGGCCTGGTACCTGCCCTCGTTCGACAACCCTGCCCAGGACGCGCGACGAGCGCTGGCCGCGATCCGCTTCCGCAGCTCGACCGGTCAACGGTTCGACAGCTTCGCGCTCGACATCGAGGCCGGCTTCGTCAAACCTGTTGCCCCGCGCAACCAACGGCTGCTTCGCCTTTCAGCCCGGCTGCGCGCTGTCGCCGGTCCCCGCTATTCCCTGGGGGCGATCGTCCCATCCTCGGTCGGAATGCGTCGGCATCCCCGGTACTGGCCCCGCTTCCCATACCGGCCACTCGCCCGGTACTACGACGTCTTCCTGCCGATGGCCTACTTCACGGACGCCGGCGTGCACGGCAGCAAGCCGAGCCGCGCGTACCTCGCCGCCAACGTCCGCGACATCCGTATCCGCACCGGCAACCCGAACGAGCCGATCCACCTGATCGGTGGGATCGCGGGCTCGATGGGCGCGAAGGAGACCGCTGGGTTCATGCACGCGGTCGCCGACTGCGCGCCGCTCGGGTACAGCCTCTACGAGTTCCCGATCACGAGCCGGAGCGCCTGGAAAGCACTCAGGGCACCGCTGGTCGCGGTCGCGAACGGCGGACTCTGTGACTAGGGCTCCGTTGGGGCGAGAAACCCCGACTCGTAAGCGAGGGCCACGGCCTGGGTCCGGCTGTGGACGCCGAGCTTCGCGAGGATCCGCTGGACGTGTGTGGCGACCGTCTTGGGGCTGATCACGAGCTTGGCGGCGATCTGGGCCGCCGTGAGCCCTTCGGCGAGCAACCGCAGAACCTCGCTCTCGCGAGGAGTGAGTTCCTCGAGTTGCGTACCCGCCCTGATCGAGGGAGGCTGAGCCTGCGTCGTCAGACGACGGACCCGTGCGATCAGCTCGTCAGGATCGACCGGTTTCACGAGATAGTCGTCGCCGCCGACGAGAAATCCGGCGACCTTGTCGGCCGACTCCGTCCGCTCACCGGTGACGAAGACCACCGGCAGATCGGTGCCGTGCTCGTCCTTCAGCTCGCGACAGATCTCGTAGCCGGTGCCGCCGGGCAGGATCACGTCGAGGAGCACCGCCGCGGGTCGCTCGTCTCGCACCGCATCGATCGCAGCCTCTCCCGTCCACGCCTGGCGCGTGACGAAGCCCGCTCGCTCGAACGCCTCCGCCACGAACGCGCGA
>DASQCM010000239.1:0-14071 GCA_035634675.1 Gaiellaceae bacterium | reverse complement strand
AGAAGCGCCGGCGGCGCTTTGCTGGTCCGACCGCGCGTCGCTGGTTCGCGGTGGCGGCGCTCGCCCTCGTGGCGCTCCTCTACTACCGGCCGCTGCACGACTACCTCCAGGCGCGGTCGCAGCGCGCCGTCCGGGTCGCGGCCGTGCACAAGCTGCAGAAGCAGCAGTCCTCGCTCCTGCGTCGGCTCCACCGGGCCTGGTCCATCCCCGTGATCGTGCGCGAGGCCCGGGCGCTGGGCTACATCCGGCCGGGTGAGCACCTCTTCATCGTCAAGGACATCCCGCAGTGGAAGCGCAGGCAGCATGCATCTCCTGGCAGGCATGCTGCCTCCAGTGGTCACGGACGCTGATCGCGAGCTCGTGGCGCGCCAGCTCGGGCGGGAGCCGAGGACCCTTCACGGCGTCGCGGTGCGCTGCCCCTTCGGCGCTCCCGCCGTCACCGAGCAGAGCCCGTACGCGGCGGACGGCGAGCCGTTCCCGACCACGTACTACCTCACGTGCCGCCATCTCGTCGCCGCCGGACGTCTGGCCGGCGAGCTCGCGCCGCAACTGCCGCTGCTCCTCGTCTCCGGCCGCGAGGCTTGCGGCGAGTACAGGCTCGCCGCGGACGGCCTCGCTCCAGCGCTCGACTCCGCCCGCCGCCTCGAGCCTTGAGACGGCGGCAACGAGATGGCGGCATGTGAGGTAGTACGTGGTCGGGAACGGCTCGCCGTCCGCCGCGTACGGGCTCTGCTCGGTGACGGCGGGAGCACCGAAGGGGCAGCGTAACGCGACGCCGTGAAGGGTCCGCGGCTCCCGCCCGAGCTGGCGCGCCACGAGCTCGCGATCAGCGTCCGTGACCACTGGAGGCAGCATGCCTGCCAGGAGATGCATGCTGCCTGCGCTTCCACTGTGGGATGTCCTTGACGATGAAGAGGTGCTCACCCGGCCGGACGTAGCCCAGCGCCCGGGCCTCGCGCACGATCACGGGGATGGACCAGGCGCGGTGGAGCCGACGCAGGAGCGAGGACTGCTGCTTCTGCAGCTTGTGCACGGCCGCGACCCGGACGGCGCGCTGCGACCGCGCCTGGAGGTAGTCGTGCAGCGGCCGGTAGTAGAGAAGCGCAACGAGGGCGAGCGCCCCGACCGCAAACCAGCGACGGGCGACGGGTCCAGCAATACGCCTGCGGCGCTTCTTCCCGGCCATTCAGCCGGAGTTCTGCGGCCGGTCCCGCGGTCCTTCGCTACGCGACGTCTACCTTGATGACGTTCGTGGTCCCGGGGATGTTCACGGCCGTGCCCGCCGTGATCACGACCCGGTCGCCGCTCTCGACGATTCCGGCCTGGCGCGCCGCCTCGACCGCGTGTCGCCAGAGATCCTCGACGTCCCCGGTCTCGGTGATCAGCACGGGAGTCACGCCCCACTCGAGCGCGAGCTGCCGCATCGCCCAGTCGACGTGCGTGAGCGCGACGATCGCGCGGTGCGGCCGCAGTCGCGCGACCGCGCTCGCCGTCCGTCCCGTGAACGTCGGGACGAGGATCGCCTTCGCCTGGAGTGCTTCGGCGAGGTCGCAGGCGGCGTTCGACATCGCCTGGCCGATCGTCGGATTGTCGGTCGCTTCCGGCAGCTCGTGCCGGTAGTCGATGCTCGGCTCGACGGCCCGCGCGATGCGGTCCATATAGGCGACCGCCTCGACCGGATATTCGCCGACGGCCGTCTCGCCGGAGAGCATCACGGCGGACGTGCCGTCGAGAATCGCGTTCGCGACGTCGCTGGCCTCGGCGCGGGTCGGCTCGGGCGAATGCACCATGGTCTCGAGCATCTGCGTCGCCGTGATCACGGGCTTTCCACGCTCGAGCGCCTTGAGGATGATCCGCTTCTGGAGGAGCGGCACGAGCGCCGGCCCGATCTCGACGCCCAGATCGCCTCGCGCGACCATCACCGCGTCGGTCTCGGCGAGGATGTCGTCGAGGACGTCGATCGCTTCCGACTTCTCGATCTTCGCGATCACGTGCGCCTGCGAGCCGGCCTGCTCGAGCAGCGCGCGCAGGTCGCGCACGTCGGCGGGCGAGCGGACGAAGGAGAGCGCGACGAAGTCGACACCGGTCTCGACCGCCCACTCGATGTCTGCGAGGTCCTTGCGCGTGAGCGAGGGGATCGGCACCGGGACCCCGGGGAGGTTGACGCCCTTGTGCGAGCTGACGAGGCCGCCGACGACTACCGCGCAGCTCGCGCGGCCGCCTTCGACTTCGTCGACGTGGAGCCGGACGAGCCCGTCGTCGATCAGCACCTCGTGTCCCGGCTTGAGCACGTCCCCGATCACCGCCGGCGCGATCGGCAGCTCGCCGTCGTTCGCCGATTCCTCGGCAACGACCGTCACGTTGTCGCCCGTGTGGAGGACGATCGGCTCGGCCAGCTCGCCGATCCGAAGCTTCGGCCCCTGCAGGTCGGCGATGAGCGCGACCGGACGGCCCATATCGGCCGCGATCTCCCGCACGAGCCAGGCTCGCGCGGAGTGCTCGGCGTGCGAGCCGTGCGAGAGGTTGAAGCGCACGGCGTTCACGCCCGCCTCGATCAGCGCGCGCAGACGCTCCCGGGAGTCGGACGCCGGCCCGAGCGTCGCGACGATCTTGGTCCTGCGGTCGATCGTCATGGGGCTCAGAGTACTAATGGCCTCGGCGCGGAAAGGCCCCCCAGCCGGCGTACACCGCATCGTCACCAAGCTCCTCCTCGATGCGAAGGAGTTGGTTGTACTTCGCAACGCGGTCGCTCCTGGCCGGCGCGCCGGTCTTGATCTGGCCCGTGCCGAGCGCGACGGCGAGGTCGGCGATCGTTGCGTCCTCCGTCTCGCCGGAGCGGTGGGACATGACCGCTGTGTAGCCGTTCTCGTGGGCGAGCCGCACCGCCTCGATCGTCTCCGTCAGGGTCCCGATCTGGTTGACCTTGACTAGGATCGAGTTGGCGACGCCGCGCTCGATCCCCTCCTGCAGACGCGCCGTGCTCGTGACGAACAGGTCATCGCCGACGAGCTGGACACGGTCGCCGAGCCGGTCGGTCAGCGTCCGCCACGAGTCCCAGTCGTCCTCCGCCGCCCCGTCCTCGATCGAGACGACGGGATAGCGGTCCACGATCTCCGCCCAGAACTCCGGCATCTCCGCGCTCGACTTCTCGCGCCCCTCGAAGCGGTACATGCCGTGGGAGAAGACCTCGCTCGTCGCCGGATCGAGCGCGATCGCGACACGCTCCCGGTGACCCGCGCGCTCGGCGGCCTCGAGAATCAGCTCGATCGCCTGCTCGCTCGAGTCGAGGTTCGGCGCGAAGCCACCCTCGTCGCCGACCAGGGTCGAGAGGCCGCGCTCCGTGAGCAGCTTCTTCAGCGCGTGGTAGACCTCGACACCGATCCGGAGCCCGTCGGAGAACGAGTCGGCGCCGGCGGGGACGACCATGAACTCCTGCAGGTCGATCGAGTTGTCCGCGTGCGCGCCGCCGTTGATCACGTTCATCATCGGCACCGGCAGCGTCCTGGCGTCGCCGCCTCCGAGATGGCGGAACAGCGGGACGCCGGCGTTCGCTGACGCGGCCTTCGCGGCCGCGAGCGATACGCCGAGGATTGCATTCGCCCCGAGCCGGCCCTTGTTCGGCGTCCCGTCGAGCTCGAGCAGCGCGCGGTCGAGGCCTTCCTGGTCCATGACGTCGCGGCCACGAACGGCTTCGGCGATCTCACCGTTGACGTTTGCGACCGCAGCGGAGACTCCCTTGCCGTTCCACGCCTCGCCGCCGTCGCGCAGCTCGACCGCCTCATGCACGCCCGTCGACGCGCCCGAAGGGACGATCGCCCTCCCCACCTCGCTCGCATGAATCTCCACTTCGACCGTCGGGTTCCCGCGCGAGTCGAGAACCTGACGGGCGCGAACCTCGGTGATCGCGGTCACTCCCTCTCCTTGGCGCGGTCGAACCAGTCGTCCTGCCGTTCGAGTGGCAGCTCGCTCCAATTCTCTCCCGCCTCCGCCGCGAGCGCCTCGGCCACCTCGACCCGGCCGCGGAAGCGCCGCGCCGCCTGCCGCAGTGCCAGCTCGGGGTCGACCTCGAGCTTGCGCGCCACGTTGACCGCCGCGAAGAGGACGTCGCCGAGCTCGTCCCCCGACGGCTCCTCCTCGAGCTCGCGCAGCTCGTCGGCGAGGTCGGCGAGCGCGCCGTCGAGATCCGGGTACTCGAACCCGACCGCCTTCGCCCGCTGCTGGATCTTCCGCGCATAGAGGAGCCCTGGCAGTCCCTCGGCCACGTCGTGGAAGACGCCCTCGCGCCCCTCCTGCTCGCGCTTGATCCGCTCCCAGTTCGAGCGCACGCGGTCGGCCGTCCGGGCCTCGACGTCGCCGAACACATGGGGATGGCGCCGGACGAGCTTCTCGTGCACGCCACGCGCTACCTGCGCCAGGTCGCCTGCGCCGCGCTCCTCGAGCAGCAACGCGAGGAAGTAGACCTGGAAGAGCAGGTCGCCGAGCTCGTCGAGCAGCTTCGCGTCGTCCTGAGCAAGCGCCGCATCGGCGACCTCGTACGCCTCCTCGACGGTATGCGGGACGATCGTGACGGCCGTCTGCTCCCGGTCCCAGGGGCAGTCGCGGCGCAACCGCTCCGTCAGTTGCTGCAGCTCGACAAGGGCCTCACTAAGGCCCTCCACGTCAGCCGGTCGTCGTGGGAGCCAGAGCCGTGGTCGTCGTCGCCGCCGGTGCGTAGCCGTTCTGGTAGTGGACCTTGCCGTTGTAGTCCTTCTTCACCTTGGCGAGATAGTTCGACCACGCGACCTGCTTCTTCTGCTGGGCCAGGTTGAGCTGGATCTGCGCCTGGACCTGCTTGAACGTCTGGGTGTGAGACGGGGTCACGTCGCTCAGCGCCTGGATGATGTGCCAGCCGTAGACGGAGTGCACCGGAGGCGAGGTGGCGTGCGTCTTGAGCGCGAAGGCTGCCTTGTCGAACGGCGGCACGGTCTGCTGGCAGGCGCCGCTCGTGCCCCCGTGCGCGACGCAGAGCTTCCCGCCCTGCTTCGCAGAGGCGGTGTCCTTCGAGTACCTCTTCGCGAGGGACGCGAAGCTCTGCCCGCTCTTCAGCTTCCCCTCGATCTGATTCGCGAGCGCCTTGGAGGTCACGAGGATGTGCCGGACCTCGCGGGTCTTGGGAGTCGTGAACGACGACTTGTTCTGGTCGTAGTACTTCTGCGCGTCGGACTGCGAAGTCTTGACGTTCTCCGTGACCTTGCTCTCGAGCTTCTCGCCGAGGAGGGTCGGGCGCAGGCTGTACAGCTCGTACTCCGGGAGGGTGATGTGCGCGCTCTTCAGAGCCGCCGCGAACTTCTTGTCGCCGTACGACTTCTTGATCTGCGCGAGCCGGTCGTCCACGTCCTTCTGCGAGACGGTGACGCCGAGCTTCTTGCCCTCTTGCTGCAGCTCGTCCTCCTGGACGAGGAAGGTGACCGCCTGGTCCCGGAGCTGCGTGTAGGTGGGGGTTCCGACCTTCGGAGGCTGCTGTCCCTGCGCGACAAACTTTGCGAACGCGACGTTCATCAGCGACTGGAAGGTCTCCTTCGTGACCGGCGTGCCGCCGACGGTGGCGACGGAGTCGGCAGGAACGGAGCCATTTCCACTGCCACCGCCGCACCCGGCGGCGAGGACGGCGACGAGCGCGAGAGGCAGCATGAGGAGAGTCAGGCGAGTCTTCATTTCCATCCAGTGAGGTCGGTGTCGCGGCAGGCGCCGGAGAGACTAGGCGGTCTCAGGCCGCCCGGCGCGCGTCCAAGATAGCATCGACGAGTTGAACCGCTTGGGCTAATTCCTCCTGCCCACGCAGACTTATCTCCTGCTTAGCCGAGACGTAGACGGCGGTTTTCGACCGGTCGCGCAGCTCCCGCAGCTCGCCCGAACCGAGCACGAGCCGCCCCACCGTGGCCTTCCCGCCCTGGAAGACGAGATAGTCGGCGCCGAGGAGCGCGACCTTGATCTTCGCCTCCTGGATCCGGAAGAGGTTCTCGACCGGTTCGGGCAGCGGGCCGTACCGATCTTCGAGCGACGCCTGGAGCTCGCGTAGCTCGTCCTCGGTCTCGGCGAGCGCGAGCCTGCGATGAATGTCGATGCGGAGCGCCTCCGAGTCGACGTACGCGCCGGGGACGTAGGCATCGACGCGAGCGTCGACCCGCACCGGCCGCGCGGCGATGCGCTTCTGGCCCTGTAGCTCGGCCACCGCCTCGTTGAGCAGCTCCACGTAGAGCTCGAAGCCGACGGCGGCCACGTGGCCGGACTGCTCCGCTCCGAGCAGCTCCCCCGCGCCGCGGATCTCGAGGTCGCGCATGGCGATGGCGAAGCCGGCGCCGAGCTCGGTGTGGTCGGCCAGCGTCGCGAGCCGCGCGCGGGCCTCCGGGGTCAGCTCGCGCGCGTCCGGATAGAAGAGGTATGCGTAGGCGGTGGCGTCGGACCGGCCGACGCGGCCGCGGATCTGGTAGAGCTGGGCGAGGCCAAGCATGTCGGAGCGCTCGACGACGAGGGTGTTCGCCTGCGGGATGTCGATTCCCGACTCGATGATGGTCGTCGAGACGAGCACGTCGGCATCGCCGCGCAGGAAGGCGTGCATCCGCTCCTCGAGCTCCTTCTCGCGCATCTGACCGTGGGCGACGAGGAAGCGGAGGTCCGGACACAGCTGCTGCAGTTGCGCTGCCCGCTCCTCGATGGTCTCGACCCGGTTGTGGAGGAAGAACGCCTGGCCCTCGCGAGCCGCCTCGCGCTCGAGCGCGAGCTTCACGAGCTCCTCGTCGTACTCGCCCACCGTCGTGCGGATCGGCCGGCGGCCCTCAGGCGGCGTCTCGATGATCGAGATGTCGCGCATCCCCGCGAGCGAGAGGTGCAGGGTGCGCGGGATCGGCGTCGCGCTGAGCGTGAGCACGTCGACCTCGAGCCGCAGCGACTTGAGCAGCTCCTTCTGCGCGACGCCGAAGCGCTGCTCCTCGTCGAGGATCACGAGCCCCAGCTCCTTCGGGATCACGTCGCGGCTGAGGATCCGGTGCGTCCCGACGAGCACGTCGACCTTGCCCGCGCTGAAGTCGGCGAGGATCGCCTTCGTCTCCTTCGGCGGCACGAACCGGGAGACCATCTCGACGCGCAGCGGGAAGTCGCGGAAGCGCTCCCGGAAGGTGTTGTAGTGCTGCTCGGCGAGGATCGTCGTAGGCGCGAGGAGCAGCACCTGACGGCTGTTCACTGCGACCGCGAACGCGGCGCGCACCGCGACCTCCGTCTTGCCGAAGCCGACATCGCCGCAGACGAGCCGGTCCATCGGGCGCGGCGTCTCGAGATCCTCCTTCACCGCCTCGATCGCCCCCTCCTGGTCAGGCGTCTCGCGGTAGGGGAAGCTCGCCTCGAGCTGCGGCAGCCACTCGCTCGAGAGGTCGTAGGCGATTCCCTCCCGGGTCTGCCGCTGAGCGTAGAGCTGGATCAGGTCGCCGGCGAGGTCGCGGACGGACTCGCGCGCCCGCGACTTGAGGGTCTGCCAGGCCTTGCCGCCGAGCTTCGAGAGCGCGGGCGCCGAGGCGTCGGCGCCCACGTAGCGCGAGACCTTCCCGAGCTGCTCGTGCGGGACGTAGAGACGGTCCTCGCCACGGAAGGCGAGCTGGAGGTAGTCGCGAGTGACGCCGGCAACCGTCTTGGTCTCGAAGCCGAGCAGGCGCCCGACGCCGTGATCCTCATGCACGACGTAGTCGCCGGTGCGCAGGTCGGCGAAGGACTGGAGCGCGCGGCCGCCGAGGCGGCGCTCGCGCGGCGCGCGGCGGCGGAAGACCTGGTGGTCGGGCAGGAGGACGAGACCGAGGTCGCGCCAGACGAAGCCGCGGCGGGCCGGCGAGATCGCGAACAGCAGCTCCGGGTCCTCCGGCAGCTCCTCCCCCGGCTCGAGCAGCCGCGCCTCGACCCGCCGCAAGAGGTTCTGTGTCCGTAGCGCCTCGCCGCGATGCGGGAAGGCGACCACGACGCGCTGGCCCGAGCGGAGGAGCGCCGCGAGCTCGCTCTCGGCCTCGGCGAGCCCGCGGGCGGCGATCGCGGGGCGCTGCGCTTCGAAGGCGAAGGGCTGCGACTGGGGGAAGGGGTCGAGCTCGGTCGCCCCGGCGAGGGACGGCGGGTCGGCGACCCCGTCCTCCTCCCACACGCCGCGTACGTCGTCCGGCTGGAAGACGAGGCCGGGCGGGCCTGCGAGCACCGGCACCAGGTCGTCCGGCACCGCTTGCTCGGCCGGCTCCTCGCCCTCCTCGGCAAGTAACACGCTGTTACCAAGTTCGACAGTGTCCATTCGCCGCTCTGCGGCGGGATAGAGGGTCGCCTCGGCCACGGGATGGAGGGCGCGCTGCGTGAAGGGCGAGAACGCGCGGACCGACTCGATCTCGTCGCCGAAGAACTCGATGCGGAGCGGCTCACGGCCCGTCGTCGGGAAGACGTCGACGAGGCCGCCGCGCACGGCGAACTGGCCGCGGTCGTCCACGCGTTCCACCCGCTCGTAGCCGGCGAGCGCGAGCGACTCCGAGATTGCCTCGACTCCGCTGGAAGCGCCGGCGGCCAAGCCGCCGGCGCCCGGCAGAACCCCTGGGCCGCCTCCGGCGGCCTGGAGCTCGAGTCCCGCACGCAGCACGAGCGGCTCGGGCCGTGCCTCGGCGGGAGGCAGCCCTTCCGCGAGCGCCCGCGCCGAAGCGCACACGAGCCCGCCGCGCTCCAGCACGTGCAGCGCCCGTGCCCGTTCGCCGACGAGGTGCGGCGGCGGCGCCAACCCGGACTCCCAGGAGACGCCCCGGCTCGGCAGCAGCCCGACGGCGTCGTCTCCGAGGAACCAGGCTGCGCCCTCCGCGGCGTCTCGCGCGTCCGCGTCCTCCGGGAGCAGGACGACGAGCTCCCCCTCGAGACGCTCGTGCAGGGTCGCGAGCAGCAGCGGCAGCGCCGACTCCGACACGCGGGCGCGGGTCGGCAGCGCATCCGCGAGCTCGCCGACGCGCTCGTGCTCGACGAGCTCGGTGACGAAGGCGTGGAGTACGGGACGGTCCATGACGAGCGACGGAACTCGCGTTCCGCGGGGTCATGGTATTCATGGGGGCATGTGCAGGAACATCCACACGCTCTTCAACTTCGAGCCGGCCGCGACCCCGGAAGAAGTGCGCCTGGCGTCCGAGCAGTACGTGCGGAAGGTGAGCGGCTACTCGAAGCCCTCGCGCGCGAACGAGGAGGCCTTCGCCCGCGCGGTCGACGACGTCGCGACAGCGACCCAGCGGCTCCTCGACGCGCTCGTGACGACGGCACCGCCGCGCGACCGCGAGGTCGAGGCGGATCGCGCTCGCGCCCGCGCGGCCAAGCGCTTCGCCACGGCCTAGGAGGGCCAAGCCCTCCTAGCCATCAGCCGCCGCGCGACGAGGTGCGGAGCGTGCGGCGCCGGGACGAGCCGACCCCGGCGCTCGCCGCCTGAGCCTGCCGCCTAAGCCTCTACGGCACGGCCTTCCGGCTTCGGGCTTCCCTCCTCGCTGAGGAACAACGCCCGCCGCGTCCAGTCCGGCAGCCACCAGTTCGTGTCTCCGAGCAGCTTCATCAGCGCAGGCACGAGCAGCGCCCGGATCACGGTCGCGTCGAAGATGATTCCGGCCGCGAGCCCCACGCCGAACACCTTGATCTCGTAGCCGGGGCTCGACGAGAGGACGAGGAAGGCGAACATCAGGATCAGCGCCGCGCTCGTGACGAGCTTGCCGGTGCGGGCAAGGCCGAGCTCGATCGCCCGGTCGGTCGAATGCGTCTCGTCGTAGGCCTCCCGCATGCGCGTCAGCATGAAGACCTCGTAGTCCATCGAGAGGCCGTACAGGAAGGCGAAGATCATCAGCGGGATCCACGCGGTAACGGCCCCCGTCGCGTCGATGTTCCAGAGCGAGGAGCCGTGGCCCTTTTGGAAGATGAAGACAATGATCCCATACGCGGCGCCGAGCGAAATGAGGTTGAGGATCGCGGCCTTGACGGCCAGCACGATCGACCGGAATGCCCGCGTCAACAGGACGAGGGTGAGCACGAGGACGAACGCGAGCACGTAGGCGAAGTTCCCGTATACGGCGTGCACGAAGTCGCGGTCGACGGCCGGCACGCCGCCGAGCGTCCCGTCGGTCCCGCGCAGCGCGTCGTTCACGCGGTCGATGACGCCCTGGATCCCCGGCGCTGCGCCGTCGATCGCCGGGAACGCCTCGACGAGCGTGTCCTGCCCCCGGTGCCAGCCGGAGCCAGGCGGAACCGTCGCACCGACGATGCCCTCGACAGGCCGCTCCTTCGCCGCGACCACCTGGGCGTTGCCGCCGTGCTCGACGAGCGTGACGAACGGCTTCATCACTCCCGGCGAAATGCCGGCGTCTGTGAGGAGCGTGCGGCCGGCGATTGCCGTGCCGCTGCCAGGGAAGTTCTTCAGCTGCGACTCGTTCGGGTTGAGCTGAACTCCGTAGAAGATGAGGACGCCGACGATCGCGAGGCCGACGCCGGCCACGGGCCAGGGCCTGCGGAGGACGAAGCGCGCCCAGCGACCCCAGGACCCGTCCTCCGGGTGGCCGCTGTCGACGAACCGCTTCGGCAGGAGCCGCACGCTGTTGATCCGCTCGCCGAGCACCGCGAGCAACGCGGGCATCAACGTGATCGCGGCGAGCACCGAGACCGCCGGAATCAGCATCCCGCCGATCCCGATCGAGCGGATGAAGGGCAGCGGCAGGATGACCATCGAGAGGAGCCCGACGGCGACGGTCGATCCGGAGACGATCACCGAGCGGCCGGCGTGCGTCATCGTCTCCACGAGCGCCGTCTCGACGTCCTCACCCTCCCGCAACTCGTCGCGGAAGCGGAAGATCATCAACAGCGCATAGTCGATCGCCACGCCGAGGCCGACGAGCGCGATCAGGTACTGGACGATGATCGAGACGTTCGTGATGTACGTGAGCGCCCACACGAGCGTGAACGTGTTGAGGATCGCGCCCACTGCGACGGCTATGGGCATCAGGACCGCGGGCAGCGTGCCGAACACGAAGAGGAGGATCACGATCGCGCCGAGACCGCCGATCACCGCTTCCAGGAGCACGTTGCCGTTGCCACCGCCGTGCGAGCTTGCCTCCTCGAGCGGGTCGTGGCCGGTCACTTCGACCTGGATCCCGCTCGGCAGTCCGCGCGCCGCCGCGGCGCGCACGGTGTCGGCGCCGCTCTTGGTGGAGAACGTCGACTTGCCCGGCGGATAGATCTCCTCGAAGGTCGTGTGCCGGTCCTTCGAGACGTACATCAAGTCATGCGTCGTGTAGTAAGAGCTCGTCCGCGCGCCGGGCATCGCCGCGCCCGCCCGCTTCATCGCGGCTGCGATCGCCGCGCTCTTCGTGGCGTCGTCCGACGTGTGGAAGACGACGACGTCCGGCGGCCGGATGCCGGTCCCGAAGGTGTTGAGCGTGCGCTGGTTCGCCTCGTAGGCCGACTTGCCGGGGATCGAGAAGCTCTGGTACCAGCGCTTCGAGACCTGGCTCGCGGAGAACGCTCCGAAGAGCGTGAGGGCGACCCAGGCGAAGATGACCTTCCGGCGGTGCCGCGATACAACGTGAGCGAGACGAGCGAGCATGCTTCTCCTTACGTTCGTTCCCTGCCAAATCGTTCCGTAACTGAATCGTTCACTAGCTGTATCATAAGCGCATGGCGGCGCGCAACTCCGAATCGGTCGAGCCGGTGACACCCCCGTTTCGGAGTGTCGCCTTCATGCTTTCGAGCCTGGGCTACGCGATCTCGCGCGGCTTCCACGAGGTGCTACGGCCGCTCGAGCTCGAGCCCGGCGAATTCGCTCTCTTGCGCGCAGTCGCGGCGAGCGACGGTGAGGCGCAGCACGCCCTCGCCGAGCGGCTCCACATCTCCCCCAGCTGGATGGTCGCGGTCGTCGACGAGCTCGAGAAGCGTGGCCTGCTCGAGCGTAGGCCACACGCCCGCGACCGGCGAGTCCGCAATCTCCACCTGACGGCCGCCGGGAAGAAGCTCCTCAAGCAGGCCGAACGGCAGGCAGAGCAGTTCGACCGAGAGGTCGCGGAGCAGCTCGGCGAGGCCGACCGCGAGCGGCTGCTCGACCTTCTCGACCGGGTGGCTGCGGGCGTGGAGCTCCAGCCCGGAGCTCACGCAGCCATGCGCGAACGCCGCTAGCGCCGGTTGACCTGAACCTGGGCGCGTTTGACGCCTTCCGCATCGAGCGTCTCCACCGCGTCCGCCGCGCGTGCGACGAGCGCGTTCGCGTCGTCGTGCGGCTCGAAGTTGGCGAGCACCCAGTCGGCGAGCGGCCGCGGGTCGCCTCGCTCCGGCCGGCCGATGCCGACCCTGAGCCTGAGGAAGTCCTGCGTCTTCAGGTGCTGCGCGATCGAGCGGAGCCCGTTGTGCCCGGCCAGCCCGCCGCCAAGCCGAAGCTGGAGCCGCCCCAGCTCGAGGTCGCTCTCGTCGTGGACGACGAGCACCGCGTCGGGCGGGACCTTGAAGAAGGCGGCGGCGGCGCCGACCGAACGGCCGGATTCGTTCATGTAGGTCTCGGGCTTCAGCAGCGCGAGCTTGTGGCCGTCGAGCCGGATCTCGGCCACCCGGCCCGAGAACTTCGAGCGCCACGACCCGCCGTGCCGGCGCGCGAGCTCGTCCACGACCATCGCGCCGACGTTGTGGCGGTTGCGCTCGTACTCGCGGCCGGGATTGCCGAGCCCGACCACGAGCAGGTCGAGCGAAGACCCCTGCCGGCGCGGCCAGAGCCGCAAGGATCAGCCCTCGTCGCTGTTTTCGTCGCCGGAGGCTTCCGCCTCCTGGTCGCCCGCACCCTCGCCGGCCTCGCCCTCGGCCGCCTCCTCGCCCTCGGCAAGCTCGCCCTCCTCGCCCTCGGCGAGCTCCTCCTCGGTGGGCTCAGGCTCGACGACCTTCGTCGGCGCGGTGACAGTGGCCATGACCAGCTCGGGATCATCGAGAAGCGTGACGCCTTCCGGCGCGGTGAGGTCGGAGATCCGCAGCGTGTCGCCAAGCTCCATGCCGGAGACGTCGAGCTCGATCCGCTCCGGCACCTCGAGCGGCAGAGCCTCGACGGTCACCTCGCGCAGCGGCTGCGAGAGCACGCCGCCCTCACGCACGCCCGGCGCGTCGTCGCCGCCGACGAGCTCCACCGTGACCGAGGCGTTGATCGCGCGGTCGAGGCGCACTTCCTGGAGGTCGACGTGCGTGACGCCACCGCGCACCGGATCGACCTGGTACTCCTTGAGGATCGACGCGTGCGTCTGGCCCTTGCCGTCGATCTCGACGTCGAGGATCGAGTGCAGGCCCGACGCTCCCGTGAGCGCGCGACGCAGCTCGCGCTCGGCGATGCTGATCGAGATGGGCTCTCCGTTGCCGTAGAGGACGCCCGGAACTAGCCCCTCCTTGCGCAAGCGGCGCGACTCGGCAGAGCCGAGCTTCTCGCGCTGCGCAACTATGAGCTTGGTCCGTTCTCCGGCCATTCCGGCGCCGGAGTGTAGCCGAGAGGCGCTCCGGTACGGTCCGGAGCATGGACTTCGAGAGCGTCCTGGCGGGCTGGGACGGCGAGCACGCGGTCGTCCGGCACGACGCCGAAAGCGGAGCCTGGATGTTCGTGTGTGTCCATTCGACGGCCCTCGGGCCTGCCGGCGGCGGCACCCGGATGCGGGTCTATCCCGGCCCGGCCGACGGCCTTGCCGACGCCATGCGCCTGTCGGCGGCGATGACGTGGAAGATGGCGGCCGCCGGGATGCCGCGCGGGGGCGGCAAGGCCGTGCTGGCGGTGCCGGAGCTGCCGGCGGGCGAGCCTCGGCGCCGGCTGCTGCGTCGCTACGGCGAGCTCGTCGCGTCGCTCGGAGGTAGCTATCGGACTGCGGGTGACATGAACATCTCGCCGGAGGATCTCGACGTTGTCGCCGAGACGTGCCCGTGGGTATATGGCACGACGAGCGGCGGCGGGAACAGCGGCCGCGGAACGGCCCGCGGCTGTCTCCATGCGATCCGCGCGACGGTCGAGCACCTCTTCGGCTCACCGGAGCTCGCGGGCCGCAGCGTCCTC
>DASQCM010000238.1:0-3386 GCA_035634675.1 Gaiellaceae bacterium | reverse complement strand
TTTTTGTCGCAATTTGCGGGATCATGCTCGGCCGGCGATCCAGACGCTGTCCTCGCCTCCCTCGAACGGCCGCCGGTCGAACCAGCCGTAGCAGGCGAGCACCTCGAAGCCGGCCTCGGCGAGCAGCGAGTGCCAGCGCTCGGGCTCGACCCACCACAGCGTCATCGTCGAGGAGCCCACCGAGCCGCGCACCGAGAGTGTCAGCGTCTGCGCCGCAAGATCCCAGTCCGCCCGCTCGTCGATGCCGGGCTCCCGCTCGATCCAGCGGCCGTGCGTCGCCTCGATGTCCTCGCGCGACGGTGTGAAGACGTCGAAGACGAGACGGCCGCCGCGCTGCAACAGCTCGCGGGCTGCTCCGAGCGCCTCGAGCCGCTCGGCGTCATCGCGCAGATGGAGGTACGACCGGAACGGGCACGTCACGAGCGGGACCCGCTCGTCGACGGGCGGCCGGCGCAGGTCACCGAGCCGCAGGTCGAGTAGCGTCTCGACGCCCGCTTCCCGCGCCCGCCCCCCGCACACCGCGAGCATCCCCGCCGAGGAGTCCACACCGATCACGTGCACGCCCGCCAGCGCGGTGGGGATAGCGATCCGGCCGGTGCCGACTCCGAGCTCCACCACCTCGCCGCCCGCCGCCAGCGCCTCGTCGACGTAGAAGGAGACGTCCTCGATGACGCTCGCGCTCCACGGGTCGTAGAGCCGCGCTATGGGGTCGTAGACGCTCAGGGTTTCCGGGCGACCCAGACCATCTCGAGCGCGGAGTCGTCGTAGGGCCGCTTGTCGAACCAGCCATACAGCGCTTCGACCTCGAGTCCTGCGACGTCGATCAACCCTTCGAACTCCGTGCGACCGATCCACCAGAGATGCAGCAGTCCGCTTTCCTCGTCGCCGCGCCCACGGGTGATGTCGATCCGGGAGTCGGCCCAGACGTAATGCGGGATCTCCCATGAGTCGGCCCGGTCCTGGCGGACCCCGTTGAGCCGCTCGGCCACCTCGCCGCTGAAGGCGAAGACGTTGAAGGCGAATCTCCCCCCGGGCCTCAGCGCGGCGGCAACGCGCTCAAACGTTCGGCGCCGGTCAGCCCAGTTGGGGAGATGGAGCAACGCGCGAAACGGACAGATGACGAGGTCCACCGGCTCGTCGAGCTCGAGCTCACGCATGTCGCCTTCACGGAACTCGATCGGCAGGCCGCCCGCACGATCGCGGCCGACCGCAAGCATCGCCGGCGAGCGGTCGAAGCCGACGACGCGCTTACCTGTTTCCTGCGCTATGGGAATGGCGATCCGGCCTGTGCCGATGCCGAGCTCGACGATGGGCTCGGCGGCGTCCCGAGCGAGGGAGACGTACCAGGCGACGTCTTCGGTCATGTCTGCTGCCCAGATGTCGTAGTCCGGCGCGAAGTGGTCGTATTCGGCCATGTGGGTAGTATCCGCGCAGATGGCTGCCTCTCGCGCCTTCGCCTTTACGCAGCCCCGGCTCGTGGCCGGGGCGCCGGCGCGCCGGTAGCGCGTCGTCTCCTCCGCTCGGGCCGGGGCTTGATCGCCCCCGTTGCCGTGCCCGCGAAAGGAGGAGAAACCGTTGGATATGGTCGCCAGGTTGGATCCTGAGAACCTCGAGCAGGAGGCACTCGACGCCGCGGCCGAGGCGAGCTCTCTCGGCGCGCTCGCGGACGTCCGCATCCGCTTCCTCGGCCGCAACAGCGCCCTGAAGCTCGCGCTGCGCCAGGTGCGCGACCGCGATACCGGGATGAAGCTCAACGCGGTGAAGGACACCGTCGAGTCCGTGCTCGATGCGCGGGAGGCCGAGCTCGCACGGGCCGACCTCGAGGAACGGCTCGCAACCGAGCGGGTGGACGTCACGCTGCCCGCCCAGCTGCTCGGCCCGCCGAAACTCCGCCCGCGCGGCACGCTCCACCCGTCCACGCTCGTGCGCCGCGACGTCGAGGACATCTTCCTCGGCCTCGGCTACGAGATCGTTGACGGCCGCGAGGTCGAGACAACCCGCTACAACTTCGACGCTCTCGGCTTCCCCGAGTGGCATCCCGCGCGGTCGCCGCGAGCGTCCCTCTTCCTCGACGACGACACCGTCCTCAGGACGGAGACGTCGCCCGCGCAGATCCACAAGATGGAGGAGCGGCGACCCCCGATCTACATGGTCTCGATCGGCCGTGTGTACCGGCGCGACACGATCGACGCGACGCACTTCCCGATCTTCCACCAGTTCGAGGGGCTCGCGATCGACCACGGCATCACCATGGCCGACCTCAAGGGGACGCTCCTCTACGTGATGCGCCAGCTGTACGGACCCGAGCGGGAGCTGCGCTTCCGCACGCACTACTTCCCATTCACCGAGCCGTCGATGGAACCTGACGTCTCCTGCTTCAACTGCGGCGGCGCCGGCTGCCCCATCTGCAAGCACTCGGGCTGGATTGAGATGGGCGGCTCCGGGATGGTCGACCCGTACCTCTACGAGTTCGTCGGCTGGAGCCCGGAGGAGTACACGGGCTTCGCCTTCGGAATGGGCATCGAGCGGACCGCGCAGCTGCGCTACGGCATTACCGGCATCCGTCCGTTCTGGGACAACGACCTGCGCTTCCTGCGCCAGTTCCGATGAGAGTCCCGCTCAGCTGGCTACGTGAGTACGTCCACGTCGACGCGACCACGGACGAGATCGTCGACGCACTTTCGATCTCGACGGCCGAGGTGGACGGGGTCGAGCGCGTCGGCCCGCCGGGCGAGCTCGGCCTCTTCCGGGTCGGTCACGTGCTGGAGGCGGAGAAGCACCCGGACGCGGACCGGCTCCAGCTCACGTCCGTCGACGTGGGGGAGGACCGGCCGTACTCGATCGTCTGCGGCGCCTGGAACTTCGGCGCCGGGGCCAAAGTCGCGGTGGCTCTTCCGGGCGCGACGCTCCCGAACGGGCTCGTGCTCGAGCGCCGCAAGCTTCGCGGCGAGGTTTCCGAGGGGATGATCCTCGCCGAGGACGAGCTCGACCTCGGCACCGACCACGCCGGGATCATCGTCCTCGACGACGGGCTCGAGCCGGGGACGCCGCTCGCCGATGCGCTCCCGCTCGTCGACGACGTGCTCGACCTCGACCCGACGGGCAACCGCCCGGATCTGTTCGCCGTCTACGGCGTGGCGCGGGAGGTCGCAGCCCTGCTCGGCGGCGAGCTGCAGCCGATGCCAGGGAAGGATCCCGCACGCGACGGCGACGAGCCGGTCGGGGTCGGGATCGAGGATCCCGAGGCCTGCCTCCGCTTCATCGGCCGCATCTTCCGGGACGCCGCGCTGGGCGAGTCGCCGCTCTGGCTGAAGGCGCGGCTACGCCACGCCGGCGTTCGGGCGATCTCGAACGTGGTCGACGTGACGAACTACGTCATGCTCGCC
>DASQCM010000237.1:0-3474 GCA_035634675.1 Gaiellaceae bacterium | reverse complement strand
CCGCTTCAGCTCGCCGCTCTGGCACAGGTCGCGCGAGAGGTAGTCGATCCAGACCGACTGCCCGCGCGCGCTCAGCTCGTGAAGTCTCGATTCAGCCATTCAGCATCCCTTCCTCAATCTGTCGGATCTTCTCCAGTCTGGCTGCATGCCGCTCTTCTCCGTCGAAGCGAGCAGCGAGAAACGTGCGCACGAGATCTGCGGTGAGGCTCGGCCCGACGACCTCCGAGCCGAGGCAGAGGACGTTCATGTCGTCGTGCTCGACGCCCTGGTGCGCGGAGTAGACGTCGTGGCAGATCGCCGCCCGGATCCCGCGGATCTTGGACGCCGCGACCGCCGCGCCGACACCCGAGCCGCAGACGAGAACGCCTCGCTCGGCCTGCCCGTCCTTGATCGCGGCGGCGATCTCGATCGCCTTGTCGGTGTAGTCGATGCGGACCGCGTCGGTGTCCGTGCCGAGGTCGACGATCTCGTGGCCGTCCTCGCGCAGGGTCTCGAGAATCACGTCGCGGAGGTGGACTCCTCGGTGGTCGAACGCGACCGCGATCTTCACACGCGAGACCGTACATAGAATCGGCTTCAGATTTTCGGCATCCGGCGAAGGGAGAGGTCGTGGCCACGAATGACGTCGAGCTCTGGCGCGAGCTGGGGCAGCAGCTTCGGGTCGATGCGATCCGTCCGGCGGCGAAGGCGGGCTCCGGCCATCCCACCTCCGGCATGTCGGCGGCCGACCTGATGGCCGTCCTCCTTGCGAAGTACCTGCGGTACGACTTCGACAACCCGCACGACCCGCACAACGACCGGCTCGTCTTCTCCAAGGGCCATGCGTCGACGCTCCTCTACGCGATGTTCCGCGCGGCCGGTGCCATCTCGGAGGAGGAGCTGCTGACGTACCGGCAGTTCGACTCGATCTTCGAGGGGCATCCGACGCCGCGGATCCCGTGGGTAGACGTCGCGACCGGCTCGCTCGGACAGGGGCTGCCGTACTCGGTCGGCATGGCGCTCGCGGGCAAGCGGCTCGACCGGCTGCCGTTCCGCGTCTGGACGCTCTGCGGCGACAGCGAGATCGCCGAGGGCTCGCAGTGGGAGGCGCTCGAGCACGCCGCGCACTTCGAGCTCGACAACCTCGTGGCGATCATCGACGTGAACCGGCTCGGCCAGCGAGGCGAGACGATGCACGGCTGGGATCTCGACTCCTACGCCAACCGGGCGAAGGCCTTCGGCTGCCACACGATCGAGATCGACGGCCACGACGTCGAGGCCATCGACCGTGCCTACGCCGAGGCGATCGACACCGCCGGGCAGCCGGTCGTGATCGTTGCGAAGACGATCAAGGGCAAAGGCGACCCGGACGTCGAGGACAAGAACGGCTTCCACGGCAAGGCGCTCGACCACTCGGACGATGTCATCGCCACGCTCGGCGGCATCCGCAACATCAAGATCGACGTGGCCAAGCCGGAGATCGGCGCCGCGAAGCACGAGTTCCCCGGAGGCACGCTCGAGCTGCCGCAGTACGAGCTCGGGAAAGAGGTCGCGACCCGCAAGGCATACGGCGACGCGCTCACGGCGCTCGGCAAGGCACGCGGCGACGTCGTCGCGCTCGACGGCGAGGTCTCCAACTCGACGTTCGCCGAGGAGTTCCGCGACGCGATCCCGGAGCGCTACTTCGAGATGTACATCGCCGAGCAGCAGATGGTCGCGACTGCCGTCGGGATGCAGGTGCTCGGCTGGCGGCCATTCGCCTCGACGTTCGCGGCGTTCCTCTCGCGCGCGTACGACTTCATCCGCATGTCCGCGATCAGCCGGGCGAGCTACGCGCTGTGCGGCTCGCACGCCGGCGTCTCGATCGGAGAGGACGGGCCGTCGCAGATGGCGCTCGAGGACATCGCCGCGCTGCGCGCCGTCCACGGTTCCACGGTGCTGCACCCGTGCGACGCGAACCAGACCGCGAAGCTCGTCGTGAAGATGGCCGACATCGAGGGGATCTCGTACCTGCGGACGCTGCGTCCCGCGACTCCGGTGCTCTACGGGCCGGATGAGGACTTCGAGATCGGCGCCTCGCGCACGGTGCGCGAGGGTGACGACGTCGCGCTGGTCGGCGCGGGCATCACCGTGCACGAGGCGCTCAAGGCCGCCGACGCGCTCGCGCAGGACGGGATCGAGGCGCGCGTGATCGACCTTTACTCGATCAAGCCGCTCGACGAGGAGACGCTGCGCTCGCTGACGTGCCCGATCGTCACCGCCGAGGATCACTGGCCGGAAGGCGGGCTCGGCGAGGCGGTGCTCTCGGCCCTCGGCGACGCGGACGAGCGGCCGCCCGTGGTGCGGCTGGCGGTGCACGAGATGCCGCACTCGGGCAAGCCGGCGGAACTGCTGGCCGAGGCCGGTATCGACGCGGACGGCATCGCCGCCGCGGCGCGCAAGCTCGTGCGGGATCAGGTCAGCGCGTCGTAGAGAGCCTGCTGTTCCTCTCGGGCCGCGCGGTACGCGTCGGCGCGGTCCGCGCGCGGCTCGACGACGCCGGCGGTCGGCGCCTCCCCGACCTGGTGTCCCTGCCGCTCTAGCGCGAGGACAGCGGCTCCGCGTAGCGATCCCTCCGGGACGGCCGAGACCGTGACGGGCCGCGCGAGCGCGTCGGCCATGATCTGGATCCAGTCCGGATCGCGGAGCAGGCCACCGCCGGTTGCAACCACCTCGCGGACGTCCGGCAGCAGGTCGGCGATCGCGGCGAAGCGGAAGGCAACGCCCTCGTAGGCGGCCTGGCGGATGTCGAGCGGCGTGGTCGCGAAGGTCAGGCCGTGGATCGTGCCGCGTACGTGAGGATTCCAGCCGGTCGACCGCTCGCCGCCAAGAAACGGGAGGAAGACGAGCCCGTGGTCGGACGGGTCGCGCTGCGCGAGCGATCCCGCCGAGTCGGCCAGCGTTCGCTCGAGCCAGGCGTAGAGGTTGCCGCCATCCGAGAGCGCGCCGCCCTCGACGATGCGGCGCCCGTCGGCGAGGTAGAGGAAGAGCCCGGGCTTGGGCTGCGGCCGCTCGGGCTCGTACAGGACGCGTAGCGCACCGGAGGTGCCGACGTTGAGCGCGGCGCGGTTGCTCGTGGTGCAGCCGGCGCCGACGTTTGAGCACGCCGCGTCGACCCACACGGGAACGTCGGCGATCTGCGGCAGCCGGTCTCGCTCGAGTCCGAGCGCGGCGAGCAGCTCCTCGTCCCAGTCGTACGTCGCCAGGTCGAGCAGGCCGCTCGACGAGGCCATCGAGACGCTCGTCTCGGGCACGCCGCGGATGTAGTCGGCGAAGGAGACGAACCACTCGGCGCGGCGGAAGATCTCGGGCTCGTTCCCGGCGAGCCATGCGAGCTTCGCCGGCCAGTACGAGGGGTGGAGGAATGCGCCGGTGCGCGCGTGAACCCGCTCGGCGTCCAACTGCTTTCCGAGCCGCTCGGCAGCGCCGGCGCTGCGCGTGTCGCGCCAGCCGAGA
>DASQCM010000236.1:0-10340 GCA_035634675.1 Gaiellaceae bacterium | reverse complement strand
TCATGAGCCATCTCGCCACCGCCGACTCCGACCCGGAGTTCGCCGCGCGGCAGGTCGTGCGGTTTCGCGAGGCAACCGAGCAGTACGCCCACCTCACGCGACACCTCGCCAATAGCGCCGCCGCGCTCCGCCTCCAGGACGCCCGCTTCGACGCGGCCCGCTGCGGCATCGCGCTGTACGGGATCTCGCCGTTCGAGACGGATCCGGCCGAGGACGGGCTGCGCCCGGCGCTCTCCTGGCGCAGCCATCTCGCGCAGGTGCGGCTCCTGCAGCCGGGCGAGAGCACCGGCTACGGACGCCGCTTCGTCGCAGAAGAGCCCACCTGGATCGGCATCGTCCCGGTGGGCTACGCCGACGGCTTCCGGCGCGACCTGACCGGCACCGAGGTGCTCGTCGACGGCGAGCCGCGGCGCGCGGTCGGCACCGTCTCGATGGACGCCTTCGCCGTCGAGCTCGGCCGGGAGCTACCGGTCGGGACGTCGGTCACGATCGTCGGCGACGGGATGCTGGTAGAGCGCCACGCGGAGGTGGCGGGGACGATCGGCTACGAGATCGCCTGCGGAATCGAGAGCGGGCCAGAGCGCGCCCGCCGCGACATAATCGACTAGCGCCTAGTGACCCGAGCCGGTGACGCCGCCGTCGAGGTTGGCGAACGCCTCGCGCAGTTGCGCGCGCTCCTGCTCGAGCTCGGTGAAGGAGAGCATCAGGCGACGGTCCCCCTCCGCCGTCAGCCGCAGGTGGGCGACGCGCGCGTCGCGCTGCGACTGCTCGCGCTCGATCAGCCCGGCGGACTCGGCCCGGCGGACAAGCTCGGTCACGGTGCTCTGGGCGAGCTGCATCCGCTCGGCGAGCTCCGTCACGGTCGACTGCTCGTCGCCCGCGGGCGCTCCCTTGATCATCATCAGCAGCGTGTAGCGCTGCGGGGTCAAACCGGACTGGCGGGCGACCTTCTCGCTCCTGCGCAGGAAGTGCCGCAGGGCGGACCTGAACTCGGCGACGGCGATCACGTCCTGGATCGAAGGCTGCGCCGGCTCCACCATGTGTTCCAGTTTAGGGAGGTTTCGGTAGACGTCCAAGGACGAACGTAAACAAATTTGGCATCAAATCCTGCGCGGCGCCCAGCGGGCCGTAGAACCAGGGCACGGTCGACTCGCCGCGGCCGTCCTCGAGCGAGCGCAGAACGTGGGCCGCGACGTCCTCGGGCCCGATCACGATACGTTGCGCCCGTGGCCCCAGCCAGCGCTGCGGAAAGCCTTCCGTCTCGGCGAAGCCCGGCTTCACCGTATGCACCCGGATGCCCTCCGGGCGCAGCTCGGCGGCGATCGTCCGCGAGAAGGCAAGCTCCGCGTGCTTCGACGCGGAGTAGGGGCCGCTGGGTGGCCCGGCGACGACGCCGGCGACGGAAACGATGTTCACGACGTCCGACGGCGCGGCGGCTCGCAGGCCCGGGAGGAAGGCGCGCAGGCACCAGACGGCGCCGAGGTAGTTGATCCGGATCAACCGCTCGATCACCTCGGGGTCGCCGTCGAGGAACCGCGTGCGTCCGGGGACGCCGGCGTTGTTGACGAGGAGGTCGATCTTCGGATGGCGCTCGAGGACGCGGGCCGCGACGGCCTCGACGGCGGCCCGGTCGGAGACGTCGCACGGCTCGGCCTCCGCCTCGGCCCCGAGCTCGTCGGCGACTGCCTGCAGGCGGTCGGTGCGACGCGCGAGCAGGACGCAGAGGTCGCCGCGTGCCGCAAGGAGGCGCGCGATCTCGACGCCGATGCCCGAGGAGGCGCCGGTGACGACGGCGACTCGGCGCCGGCTCACTTCTTGCAGGTGCGGAAGCGGAGCTTCGCCTTGGCGGTGCGGCCGTGGCGATTCGCGACTACCGCTGCGAGCACGTGCTTGCCCTTGCGCAGCTTCCCGAGCTTCCCGGTCCAGAGCTGCACGTCCGCGCTGTGTCCCTTCCCGGCCTTCTTCCCGTCGAGCGTGAAGCGCATGCTCTTGATCCCGCCCGGCGCGGCGGCCGTGAGGAGCAGGCCGGCCTTGGAGGCCACGCAGCCGCCGCCGGCCGGCAGCAGCCAGGTGACCGTCGGGGCGTTGACGACGTGCAGCTTGGTGGCGAGCGTGCGCGTGTTCGGGAGGAGGCTCGTACCCATGGTGTCGACGTTCTTCGACTCCTGGAAGTCGGAGGACGCGAATATCGCCTGGCGGCGCCCCTTCTTCAGAGCCGGAGCGGCCTTCGGCAGCGCGATGATCGCGAGGCCCGAGAGCGGGTCGTAGATCGAGGGCGCGACGAGGACGTTGTGGTAGGCGATGACGAGGGAGTACGGATCGACGCCCGACTGCGTGTCGAGCGTGCGGACGACGATCGTCGGGCGGCCCGCCGTGACCGTGCGCGTCAGCACGCGAAGCGACGGCGGCTTCACGTCGTTGATCCACGAGCGGAGGATGTAGGGGCCCGCGAAGGTCTGGCCGCTGAAGATGTCACGGCCCGAGTCGACGGCGATGTAATAGCGCTGCACGCGCGGGAACTCCGTCCCGGCCGCGGAGATCGCAAAGCCCCCGTCGAACGTCAGGTCGTTGACGTCCACTGGTGTCCCCGTGTATCCCTGCACGCTGCTCTCGTCGAGCGCTCCGAGAAAGAACGGATCGACCGCGGCGTTCTGCAGGAGCACCGAGACGCCTGCGTTCGCGACCGGCTTCTTCACGTCGAGCGAGTACACCTGCTCGGCCCCGTCCTCGTTCATCGGCGGCGAGCCGGGGTCGATGCCGAACGGGGCGACGGGGAAGCGGTAGCTGCCGACCCGGCTCGTGCCCTTGCTCGTGTCGCCGGCGACGAAGCGTCCGACCTTGAGGGCCTTGACGGGCACGCCCGCAAGCGCCGGCTTGTCCACGAAGAAGAAGTACGGGATCCGCCGCGTCACCGCTCCCTTGGCGAGGACGACGAAGCCGAAGTTCTCCCCCTGCACTGCGGTGGGTGTTGCCACCGCGGCGACCGGGAAGTCGACCGTTCCACCGGGTGCGACGGTGACCGCGCCCGGCACCGCGAGTGATGCCCCCGGGGTCGCCGACTGCGCCACGACGCTCAGCGACCAGAGGCCGGATCCTCCGCCGGCGTCCGTGACCTGGAGAAGCAACGGCTTCTGGGTGGTCGTGGAGCCGGGCGCGACGTTCTCGAACGAGAGCGTCGCCGGAGTCGTGAACAGGAGCGGGTCGTTCGCCCTGGGCAGCCAGACCTGGCCGCCGCCCTCCTCGGTGACGGGCGCCTCCTGGGTGCGGGCCGTGTCGGCCCATGCGGCATTCGCCGTCGAGATGAGCGCCGACTTCACCTGGGCCGGCGTCCACGTCGAATGCAGCTGGAGCAGGAGCGCCGCGGCCCCCGCGACGTGTGGCGTCGCCATCGACGTTCCGTCGAAGACCGCGAAGCGCGACTTGTCCGTGTTCGGCAGGGTCGAGGAGAGCACCTGGCCGCCCGGCGCAGATATGTCGGGCTTGAGGTCGTGCGCGAAATCGGTCGGGCCGGAGGACGAGAAGCTCGTGATGATTCCGCTGCGCCCGGTCTCGAGCTCCCGGGTTGTGCGGCCGACCGTGATCTGTGTTAGGCCGCTGGTTCCGTCCATGAACGAGCGCAGGCGCGCCCCGTCGAGGTTCGAGATCATCCCGCCGGGGAGCCCCATCGGGATCGGGATGACGTTCGCCTCTCCCTGGCGGTTGTCCACGAGGATCAGCCCGATCGCTCCAGCCGCCTTCACCTGCACAGCCTTCGTCTGCAACGGGCACGAGCCGCGCGACGCGAGCGCGATCTTCCCCTTGAGCGAGTTCTTCGGCAGCTTGCTCTTCGTCGACGCGATGTTGCTCGGAGGGCCGCAGAGGAGCGGATTGATGGGCTTGCCGTCGGTGCCGGTGATCGTGCCCACGTCGACGACCGTCTGCGGCGTCGTGCCCCAGGCCTTCGGCCCCGGGGTCAAGTTGGCCCACTGGAAGGGGACGCCGTGCAGGTCGGGCGGGGCGCTCTGCGACGTGGCGTCGAGAGCCGGCGCGAAGACGTGCGTGTTGGAGGTGGCGGCGACCGTGATCGCGGCGGGCGCCGTGCCCGGTGAGCCGGTCGAGCCGTCGCCGAACTGGTCTCGGTCGTTCCCGGCGGCGATGACCGGCACGACACCGGCGTCGGCGACGCTCTGGACGGCTTTGATCAGCGCGTCGTTCGCAGGCTCCACCTCCGGGCCGCCGCCGGAGAAGTTGATCACGTCCATTCCGTCGCTCACCGCCGACTCGAATGCAGCGACGATCTCGGGAGTGTCCGCCTCGTCGCCGAACGGCGTGGGAACGGTGAAGACGCGGTAGTTCCCGAGCCAGGCCTTGGGCGCGACTCCGCGCAGGCCGGTGACCTGGGGGTGGTTGGCGCTGGCCGGGGCGGTCGTGCCCTCCTCGCCGGCGGCGATCCCTGCCACGTGGGTGCCGTGGAACGAGTCGCGCGGGTCGAGCGGGAGCTTGCCCGCCTTCCCGGACCCTGGGCCGGGGAAGGCGCGGGCGACGATGACCTTCGGCGACGTGTACTTCCTGTTTCCGCGCGGGAAGCCGGCCGGGTACGAGTAGCCGCTCGGGTTGAAGAAGGTGTTGGTCTGGTCGATCCCGTCGTCGACCACCCCGATCTTCATCCCGGTCCCGTTGGCGCCGTTGGCCTGCTCGATCTGCGGCGCGCCGATCACGCTCGGCGACGTGTCGTCGGCCATCGTGTAGTGCACGACCGGGTAGATGTGCGTGAATGTATGCAGCCCGAGCAGCTTCGGGAGGCTCGAGTCGGGCAGGCTGACCGTCACCGCGTCGAGCAGGACCCGGAAGCGCTCCTCGACGTGCGCCTGCGGGATCTGCGCGCGGAGCTCGCGCACCGCCCGCGCCTGTGCCGCGGCGAGCTGAGCGACGTAGGCCCGAGAGGTCGCACTTTGCACCGCGAGCCTCCGCCTGCCGCCGACCGCGTAGAGGCCGCGGCCGTACCGGCGCGCGAGCGGCGGCAGCGAAAGCGCCGCGATCACCCGTACGCGCGCGTGTGCCGGCTGGAGGTGGATCGTCCCGGCCCGCACGCGGGGGCCGTGCTGCCGGATGCGCTCGAAGTGCTTCAGGTGGAGCCCGTTCGCGCCCGCCGAGGCAGGGACGGCAAGGGCCGCGCACAGGCCGAGCAGGAAAAAGGCGCGGCGCACGGCGAACAGGCTAGCGGCAGTTTCGGCCAGGTAGCCCGCGAAAATCTAGGATCGCGCCGATGGCCGGACCGTTCGAGGGAAAGCGCGGGCTCGTCCTCGGCGTCGCCAACCGCCGGTCGATCGCCTGGGCGATCGCCCGGGAGCTGGCCGCGGGCGGCGCGAGCCTTGCATTCACCTACCAGGGCGAGCGAATCGAGGGGACGGTCCGCGAGCTTGCCGGCTCGGTCGACGCTCCGCTCGTGACGGAATGCGACGTCCGCGACGACGACGACGTCGCGCGCGTCTTCGAGGAGGTGGGGGAGGCCTTCGGCGGCGAGCTCGACCTCCTCGTGCACTCGGTCGCTTTTGCCGCGGCAGAAGACCTCGAAGGCCGCTTCACCGACACGCCGCGCGACCGCTTCTGGCTCGCGATCGACGTGAGTGCCTACTCGCTCGTCGCCTGCGCCCGCGCGGCGGAGCCCCTGATGGAGAAGGCCGGAGGCGGCTCGATCGTCACGATGACGTACCTCGGCGGCGTTCGTGCTGTGCCGCATTACAACGTCATGGGCGTAGCGAAGGCCACGCTCGACTCGTGTGTCCAGTACCTCGCCTGGGACCTGGGAGCGAAGAACATCCGCGTCAACGCGATCTCGGCCGGACCGGTGCGGACGCTGGCCGCTCGCTCGATCGCCGGGTTCACGACGATGGAGGACATCGTCGAGGAGCGCTCGCCGCTGCACCGCCACGTCACCGCCGACGACGTCGGCTCAGCGGCCGCGTACCTGCTCGGCGACGGCGCCCGCAACGTGACTGGGACGACGCTGTACGTCGACAGCGGCTACCACGCGATGGGCATGTAGAGGCTCGCGCGGGGCGTACGGCCCGGCTTCGTCGCGAATGAATTGCAGATGCGTGCGCGGGTGGTCTGGTCGACAATGACGGGATGGAGGGAGGTTCTGCGCTCACTCAGGGCCGTGAGGCCTACAAGAAACGGGCGTGGCTCGAGGCGTACGAGTCGCTAAGTTCCGCGGAGCGGCGCGCGGCGCTCGAAGCGCCTGACGTCGAGCTTCTCGCTACTTGCGTCTTCATGCTCGGTCGCGACGAGGAGTCGCTCGCGTGGCTCGAGCGCGCCCATCAGCAGCACCTCGGGAGCGGAGACAGCCTCCGCGCCGTCCACTGCGCGGTGTGGATTGGCTTGAACCTCGCGTCCCGCGGCCAGATCGGCCCGGCGACGGGCTGGCTGGGGCGTGCACACCGGCTCCTCGAAAACGAGGGTGAGTGTGCCGAGCGCGGCTACCTACTCCTGCCGGCGATGTTCCAGCACGAGGCGGCTGGAGACTTCGCCTCGGCCGCCGAGGCCGCAGGCGAAGCCGTTCGCATCGGCGAGCGCTTCGGCGACCGAGATCTCTTCGCGCTCGCGATCCACGGGCAGGGCTACATGCTGATGAAGGACGGACGCGTGCGGGAAGGTCTTGCCCTGCTCGACGAGGCGATGGTGGCCATCACCGCCGAGGAGCTCTCGCCAATCGTCACCGGGCTCGTGTACTGCGGGGTCATCCTCGCCTGCCAGGAGGTGTACGAGGTGCGCCGCGCGCGCGAGTGGACGAGAGCGCTCTCGGACTGGTGGGCCCTGCAGCCGGAGATGGTCGCGTTCACCGGTCGCTGTCTCGTGCACCGGGCGGAGATCCTCCAGCTGGACGGCTTGTGGCCTGATGCGTTGGCTGAAGCGCGTCGAGCCGGGAACCACTTCATCGAGACGAGGAATCCGGCGGCCGGCCTCGCCCGGTATCGCCAGGGCGAGCTCCTCCGGCTCCAGGGCGAGTTCGCAGCCGCGGAGAGGGCCTACAAGGAGGCCAGCGGGTTCGGTTGGGAGCCGCAGCCCGGGCTTGCCCAGCTGCGCCTTGTTCAGGGACGCACGGAGGCGGCTGCTGCGGCGATCCGGTTAGCGGAGGCGGCGACCTCTCTGCCGCTCGAGCGGGCGCGCCTACTCCCGGCCTTCATCGAGATCATGCTCGCGGTGGGCGAAACCGAGGCCGCGCGCAGCGCCTGCATCGAGCTCGAGGAGCTCGCGCAAGGGTTCGACAGCGGGATGTTGGCGGCGCTGGCTGCCCATGCGCAGGGTGCGGTCCACTTCGCGGAGGGCGACGCGCAGGCGGCCGTGGTCGCGCTGCGGAGTGCGCGTGAGACCTGGCATGCGCTGGAGGCGCCGTACGAGATCGCGCGGACACGCGTGCTGGTCGGTGAGGCCTGCCGCGCGCTGCGCGACGAAGAGGCCGCGGAGTTGGAGCTCGAGGCGGCGCGCGACATCTTCGAGCGCCTGGGTGCGAAGCCGGATCTCGCGCGACTGGGTGCGCGCGCGGGCGACATGCACGGCCTCTCGCGCCGGGAGCTCGAGGTCCTGCGACTCGTCGCCTCGGGGAAGAGCAACCGCGAGATCGCTTCGGCGCTCGTGATCAGCGAGCACACGGTCGCACGGCACGTTCAGAACATCTTCGCGAAGCTGGGACTCTCCTCCCGCGCCGGGGCGACCGCGTTCGCCTTCGAGCACGATCTCGTCTGAGCGACCTCGTGGTCAGAAATGACCATGATCGCTCGGACACAGGTTGGTAGATCCGCGCGATGCGGCGCAGTTGCTCCCGTCCTACCCTCGGGACTCAGCGACGAGGAGGACGAGATGGCACCCCAGGCAGAGAGATTCGAGACCGTGATCGTCGGCGGGGGTCCGGCCGGGCTTGCGACGGGATATCACCTGGCAAACCACGGCCGCTCCTTCGTGATCCTGGACGCAAACGCGCGGATCGGGGACCCCTGGCGCCAGCGCTGGGACTCGCTGCGGCTGTACTCGCCCGCGAAGTACGACGGGCTCCCGGGCATGCGCTTTCCCGCGCGGCGAGCCTCCTTCCCCAGGGCGCGCGAGATGGGCGACTACCTCGAGGCGTATGCGGCGCACTTCGAGCTTCCCATCCGGACGAGCACGGCTGCGGACGCCCTAACGAAGGTGGGGGACCATTTCGTCGTCACAGCGGGGGGCCAGACCTTCGAGGCGGACAACGCCGTCGTGGCGTCCGGCGTGATGCAGAAGCCCGTCGTGCCGAGCTTCGCCGTAAAGCTCGACCCGCAGATCAGGCAACTCCATTCGAACGACTATCGCAACCTTTCGCAGCTGCAGGAGGGCGGCGTTCTCGTGGTCGGCGCGAGCCACTCGGGAGCCGATATCGCCTACGAGGCTGCTGTCGATCACGACACCGTCCTGTCGGGACCGGACACGGGTCAGATCCCGGCGTCGGTCGAGACGAGGCGAGGGCGCGTCGGCTTTCGCGTCCTGTTCTTTCTCGGCTCGCACATCCTCACGATGGACACGCCGCTCGGCCGCAAGATGCGGCCGCACATCCGGCACGGCGGCGCTCCGCTTCTGCGCTACCGGAAGAAGGACCTGGTCGGCGCCGGAGTCGAGCGCGTCCATGCGCGGATGGTCGGAGTCCAAGACGGTCTGCCCGTGCTCGACGACGGTCGCGTCCTCGACGTCCAGAACGTGATCTGGTGCACTGGGTTTCGGCGGGACTTCTCGTGGATCCAGGTCCCGTTCGAGGTCGGCGAGGACGGCTACCCGGTCCAGTACCGCGGCGTCGTCGCGTCCTCTCCGGGGCTCTACTTCGTTGGACTGCTCTTCTTGCACTCGTTCACGTCGATGCTCATCGCCGGGATGGGCAGAGATGCTGAGCGGGTCGCAAAGCACATCGCGGCCCGGCCCACCAGAGCCGAGGCGCCTGCCAGTCCGGTCGCTCCGATTGCCGAGCAGGTCGCCTCGTGACGAAGCTGTCGGCGAAAGCGGAGGCCCCTGACAACTCCGGCGCGAGCTCGATCCTCGTCTGGAACGGCCTGGTGACGAGGATCCGACTAGCGAGAGGCCGGCCGGCGGGCCTGGAGCAGCCCTCGACCGAGCCCGAGCAGGATCATCAGCGCCCCGGCTCCGGTCGTCAGAAGGACGAAATGCCGCGTGAGCGTGGTCGTGCGGCGCGTCCGTTCGACGGTGAGAGTGCCGGCGGACCGACCATCGTGTACGAGCGCTCGCCGATCGACAACCTCGCCGAGTCAGGACCGTCTTCCGCCAGCGAGGACTCGACCTCCTGGCACATAGGCTGAATGTAGCGCGGCGGCGACGCGTCGATCACCACCGGCGTCCACCCCGAGCGCGGCTGGCGCGGAAGCGCACGACCGCCCACCCAGCGACCGCAACGGTCGCGATCGAAGCGCCGACCAGGAACGTGATCATCTGTCCATGTGCAGGCGCTCGCGATCGCTCTGCGTCAGGCATCCGGGACAAATCCGTTCGTCGGCGATGGTGATCCAGGTCGCTCGATCATCGGGATCTCGAGGTGCTCGGACGCACCGCGCGCAGACCACGGGACGCGCCGCGGCATCGTCTTCGGTCCACTCGTCGCTCATCGCCCTTGATCCAGCTGCCGGTCGATCCAGACATTCGCTTCCTCCGGCTCGACGCTCCGTGCGAAAGCGATCTCCGTCGAGAGGAGCCCGCGCGCTTTTGCGGCTATCTGCCGTTCCCAGACCGACAGCTGTGAAATGCCGTCCTTCGAGGCCCGCGCCGCCTCGCGGCGTGCGCCGTCACGAATGATGCGGGCAAGCCCGATCGGATCACCGTCGTTCAGCGTCGCAACGGACTGTCGCTGACGCTTGAGCCACGTGTCGGTGCTGACGGCTTGATCGGCGCCGAGCTCCTCTTGCACGCGGGACAGGTCAGACTCGCTCGCCAGAGGCCGGAGGAACTCTTGTGCGCGCTCCAGCGGGAGCTCGACTCGGAGGCCGCCTGCGAGCGCAAGCACCACCACCTCGTGCCGTGTGCCGAGGACGAGCTTGCTCGTCCGAGCTGTCACAGGCCCGGCTCCGTGCGAGCGGTACACCACGATGTCCCCGACGGCGAGTCTCACGCCTGGGCACTCAACCGGCTGAGGTGGCAACCGTACGTTGGCATCAGGTCAGGCCGGCGAGGCGTGGCTTCGCCCGTCGCCGAGCGACGGCCAGTGTGGCGATCGAGAGTGCGGCGCCGGATAGGGCGGCGAGGGCGGCGCTGCTGGTGATGAGCAGGCCGGAGGCGAGGGAGAAGTTGATCGCCACGTCCTTGCCGACGCCGAGCGTGAGCAGGATGGCGGCGGTTGC